>CAIXDB010000001.1 GCA_903918125.1 uncultured bacterium
CAAAATTGGTCCGAAAGAATATTTCGAGGTGTTGCCAAAAGCAGTTTGGCACTTCGACGAACCGGTCGGCGACCCGTCGGCCATCGGGCTGTATTTCGTCTCGCGTGAAGCACGCAAACACGTCACCGTGGTACTTTCCGGCGAAGGCGCGGACGAGCTGTTTGGCGGATACAATATATATCTCGCGCCGTATGATTATCGCAAAACTGCGTGGATTCCGAAATCGATCATGGCCTGGGTATTGAAATTACCATTTGAATTCTGGGGCAAAAATTACATTCGTCGCGCGCACGACACGCTCGCCGACTGGTACATCGGCAACGCGTCGATTTTCAAAAAGCACGAACTATGCACATTGTGGAAAGGTGGTAGGGAAAAGTTGCGCTCGCTCGCGCCTCTGTACGACACGCTCGACGGTTTGAGTGACTCGACAAAAATGCAATTCATCGATGTACACACATGGCTCGTCGGCGACATTTTGGCAAAAGCGGACAAGATGACCATGGCCAACTCGCTCGAACTTCGCGTGCCGTTTCTCGACCGAAAAGTGTCCGATCTCGCCGTGACATTGCCAGACTCATTCAAATGGCGCAAGACGAAGGGTAGCTACAAAACAAAATTCCTCCTGCGCGAGGCGTTCAAAAAAGTCATTCCCGAGTCGACTCGCAACCGCAAAAAGCTCGGTTTTCCCACGCCGGTGCGCGACTGGTTTACCACCGAGCAAACCGAAATTTACAAAACAATTCTCGAAAACAAATACATTGTGTCACACATGAACACGGCACCGATTCAAAAACTGATCGACGACCACACCGCGAAACGCGCCGACAACTCACGCAAAATCTATCTCCTCCTGATGCTCGCGCTGTGGTACAATGTTTTCATCGAGCGCGAATATAAAAAATTCTAACATGATAATCAACCCTATGATGATAAACGTGCTGAAAGTTATCGTGCCGTCGGTGCTGACATTTTTTATCGGTGTACTTATCACACCTTTTTTCACCGATATTTTTTACAAATACAAAATGTGGAAAAAGTGCGCACGTACGGACACGGGCGATATCACCACGGACGATTTTGCAAAAGTGCACAACACAAAAGGCGAACTCTCGACACCGCGCGTCGGTGGAATCATCATTTGGGTTTCTGTTCTGCTCACCGTGCTTGTCATTTATCTTCTATCAAAAATTTTCCCGACCGAGCTGACTGAGAAGCTCAACTTTTTCAGTCGCAGTCAAACATTCGTCCCGATCGGCGCCCTCATTCTTGCCTCGCTTGTCGGACTTGCCGACGACTTCATTCAGATTTTCGGCGGAGGCGCATATGCAAAAGACAGCATTAAAAATCGCAAAATAAAAATCACCATGATCTGCGCCATTGGCCTCGGCATCGCCTGGTGGTTTTATTTCAAACTCCAAGCCACGTTGATTCACATTCCGTTCTGGCATGATGTCAACCTCGGCGTATGGTTCATTCCGGTGTTCGTCGTAGTCATGCTCGCCGTGTTCTCGACATCAGTCATCGACGGCATCGATGGTTTGTCCGGTGGCGTGATGTGCACCATCTTCACCGCGTACGCCGTCATCGCTTTTGTTCACCATCAAGTCGATATCTCGGCGCTCTGCGCGGTCATCGCCGGAGGTACGCTTGCATTCCTCTGGTTCAACATTCCGCCGGCGCGCTTCTACATGGGCGAGACAGGCATGCTCGGCCTGTGCGTGACACTGTCCGTAATCGCGTTTCTGACCAATTCCGTCCTACTGCTTATCGTTATCGCATTTCCGCTTGTTATCACATCGCTTTCCGTTATCATCCAAATGGTGTCATACAAATATTTTCACAAACACCGCGTCTTTCGCCTCGCACCGCTCCACCATCACTTCGAAGCCATCGGCTGGTCTCGCGAAAAAATAGTCATGCGCTACTGGATCATCTCCGTCGTCTTCGCAATCATCGGCGTGATACTTGCACTGGTGAGTTAAAATGTTGTAACATTTGAATTGGAGGTGCTATGGAAAGCACAGTAGTTCCCGAAGGGGCAATTCCTCAAGATGTTTTGGATATGCCTGCCGGTCCGGACAACAACGGTTTTATTTTTATGGACACGGTATGGATGCATGTTGTTGGTTCTGATGGTGAATGCTATACCCGCAAGAACGGCGTGGTATCAATCTCACCGGAAGATGAGGGTGATGAAGACGAGTCCTGATCGAAAGGTCAGATGAGCTCCTGGGTAACGCTACCCAGGAGCTTTTCGATGTTGGATTAAAAAATCCCCGAAGCATAGCTTTTTCCGAAGCCTTTCGCAGAACCTTAGAAAACAACAGCTTTCGAGTGAGGGGCACTCGAGAAAGCGCATTGTTTTCTTGAGGTTCGAGAAGTTCGCTGGCGAAGCTTCGCCAGACAGATTGCTCCGGAAAAGGTATGCTTCGGGGATTTTTTAATTAAATTTGTGTTACAATATCCTCAATGAAACGCATCAAAGTTGACATTCCTTTTCTCGTGTCTGTCGGCATCCTCGCAATCGCCGGATTTTTGATTTTCTCCAGCGCGTCGCTCGGATTACTCTCCAAGCAAGCCATGACATACGGCAACGTCGCGTTCAACCAGACATTTTTCGGACTGTTTCTCGGCTCATTGGCACTGCTCGTGACTATGCAGATCGATTACAAGCTGTACCAAAAATATTCGCCGTACATTTTCCTCGCCACCATTGTCGCGACACTTCTCGTCTTTGCACCGCACATCGGCTCGTACCACGGTGGCGCGGCGCGCTGGGTGTACATTGGTCCGCTTTCCATTCAACCGTCCGAACTTTTGAAAATCGGCTATATCATCTACCTCGCGGCTTGGCTGACAAAAGTCAAAGACAAAGTCAACACATTCAAATGGGGATTTCTGCCGTTTGTCATTCTCTCCGCCATCGTCACGGTGATACTCCTCAAACAACCTGACACGGCAACGCTCGCCATCACACTCATCGCCGGCGTGGCGATATACCTCACCGCGGGCGGGCAATGGCGATACATTTTTCTTCTGGCCATCATCGGCGCGCTCGGTCTCGGCGCGGTGGCACTCGAACGTCCGTACATCATGAGTCGCATTACCTCGTACATGAACCCGGCTGACAACTCACTCGGCTCCGGCTACCAAATCCAACAATCACTCATCGCTATCGGCTCGGGTGGCATGTCGGGCAGGGGATACGGGCAGAGCATTCAAAAATTCAACTACCTGCCGGAACCGATAGGGGACTCGATTTTTGCCGTCGAAGGCGAGGAGTTCGGTTTCATCGGCACCGTCACGCTCATTTTGCTGTTCATTTTCTTCGCCTTTCGCGGACTGAAAATCGCCGGTCGCGTACCAAACAGTTTCGGTAGACTTTTGGTCGTCGGAATTGTTATACTGATTGTGTCGCAGGCGTACGTGAACATCAGCGCGATGGTCGGCGTCCTGCCACTGTCCGGCGTGCCGTTGCCATTCGTCTCGCACGGCGGTACCGCACTCTTCATGACCCTAGCGGAAGCCGGCATCGTACTCAACATTTCCAAGTCCGCGAAGAAAGTGTAGCTGTGAAAAGCAAACCTCAGAATGAGAAAGCTTTTCAGGCACATCGCGCAGGAGCTTGGAAAATAACAGCAGTCGAGTGACGGGGACACGAGAATGCGTATTATTTTCCTGAGCGACGAGCGGGAAGAAATTCGCGAGCACGCGAATATTCTGGTGACGGAAAAGCTTTCTCATTCTGAGGTTTTAACATTACACTTTATGAAAATTTTATTTACAGGCGGCGGTTCCGGCGGACATTTCTACCCTATTATCGCAGTTGCGGAAGAATTAAACAATATCGTCAAAACAAACCACCTCCTTAAGCCCGAGTTGTTTTACATGTCGACCGAGCCATACAACCCGGGTCTGCTTTTTGAAAACGGCATCACATTTGTCCATGTCACGTCCGGAAAAATTCGCCGACATCTCACCCCCGAAAACATTTTTTTAAACGTTATCGACCTGTTCAAAATTTTCTTCGGCACGGTCGGCGCACTGTGGACGGTCTTTCGCATCTATCCCGATGTCGTGTTTAGTAAAGGCGCGTACCCGAGTTTCCCGGCACTTTTCGCAGCACGACTTTTGCGCATTCCAGTGGTCATTCACGAGTCCGACACCGAGCCGGGCAAAGTCAATGCGTGGGCGGGAAAGTTTGCCGAGAAAATCGCCGTATCATATCCTGACTCCGTGAAATTTTTCACACAGACAAAAAAAGACGGTTCCGACAAACATCCCGATCGCGTGGCATACACCGGTAATCCGATTCGCAAAGAACTGCTCGACCCACTTTCCGTCGGCGCACATGAGTTTCTGCATCTGGAGGAAAACGTGCCGGTCATTTTCATCACCGGCGGTTCGCAAGGTGCGCAGTTTATAAACGAGGTCATCATGGACACCTTGCCGACACTCGTTTCGCGATATCAAATTATTCACCAAGTCGGCAAACGTAATATCAAGGTTATCGAAGAAACCGCTGCGGTGATTTTGCAAACCAGCGAACACAAAGATCGCTACAAACCGTTTGATTATTTAAATTTGCTTTCGATGCGCATGGCCGCCGGTGCTGCCGATATTATCGTATCTCGTGCCGGTTCAACCATTTTTGAAATCGCCAGCTGGGGCAAGCCAGCAATCATTATTCCGATTCCCGAAACCACATCCCACGACCAGCGCACGAACGCATACGCATATGCGCGATCCGGCGCCTGCGAAGTGATCGAGGAGAAAAACCTGACACCGCATGTGTTAATTTCTGAAATCGACCGACTTATCCAAAACCCAGCAGAGCGTGAAAAAATTTCCGTCGCCGCAAAAAACTTTTCCCGTCGTGACGCCGCCCACCTCATTGCCGAACAGATTTTGGCGATTGCTTTGTCGCACGAAAAGTAGTAGAAATGATTGACATGTCCGACCAATCTAAAAAAATAGTCACTCGTTTTGCACCGTCCCCGACGGGACTTGTTCACACCGGTAATATTCACACCGGTTTGTTTGCGTGGCTGTGGGCCAAAAAAAACAATGGTACATTTATTTTGCGCATAGAAGATACCGATAAAAAAAGGGAGGTTGAGGGTGCGATTGATTATCTTAAAGAATCATTGACATGGCTCGGTATCATGTGGGATGAAGGTCCGGACATCGGCGGTCCGCACGGACCGTACATTCAGTCGGAACGTATCGAAAAACTGCATATTTACGAAACGTACGCGCGCCGACTGCTCGACGCCGGTTTTGCGTACCCGGACGAAATTTCAGAAGAACAAATTGACGTGTTACGAAAAAAAGCAGAGGAGGAAAAAAGAGCTTTTTTATATCGCGAACACAGACCGGAAAACACTGTGACCGACTGGAAGCCAGGCACACCTTTGCGTTTCAAAATTAAAGAACTCAAACGCACCGTCTGGAATGACGCCGTGCGCGGTGAATTGTCTGCCGGACCGGAAGCACTCGACGATTTTATTCTCATAAAAAGCGACGGGTACCCGACGTACAATTTTGCTCATCTTGTGGATGATATCGAAATGGGCATCACTCATGTCACGCGCGGTCAGGAATTTATTTCCTCCACACCAAACTACATCGCGGTATATGAAGCCCTCGGCGCAACACAACCGATGTATGTCACCGTGCCACATGTCATGGGAGAAGGCGGTAAGAAAAAACTTGGCAAACGCGATGGAGCAAAAGATGTGCTGCAATATCGAACAGAAGGATATTTGCCGGAGGCTCTCGTTAATTTCCTGGCACTCATGGGTTGGAATCCTGGTACGGAGCAGGAAATTTTTACCGTCGATGAACTTATCACCGCGTTTGATATCGCTAAAATTCAAAAGTCCGGCGCACAATTCAACGAAGAAAAACTTGATTGGCTCAATAAAGAGCATATGAAACTGATGCCAGAGGCGGAACGTAACGCGGAAATTCAAACATGGTTCGCGAAAAACCCGGCACTATCGACGCTTCCGAATGCATCCGCAAAACTTGCTGACACAACATTCATGTCAAAACTGTACCCGATTATCTTTGACCGTATTTCCAAATGGAGCGACATCAACACACTTGTCACCACCGGTGAGCTTTCATATTTTTTTGAGGCACCTCAATATAACACGACACTCCTGTCGTGGAAAGGTCAACCGACCGAAGAGATTAAAAAACATCTCACGTGGGTTCGCAATACTATTGCAAACGCACCTGACGAGAGTTTTATAACCGTCGATGGCGTCAAATCACTCATTTTTGATTACGCTACAGAACAGGGCAGGGGACAAGTCCTCTGGCCAACTCGTGTCGCTCTTTCCGGTCGCGACAAAAGCCCGGACCCATTCACACTTATCTACATTCTTGGCAAAGAAGAGTCGCTTCGAAGACTCGATAACGCCATAACGACTTGTGGCAAGTAAAAAGAAATATGATAAAATAAAAGTTAATTAATAAACAATTAACAACTAAATTATTTACATGAAATTTGAGAAATTAGATAGGGAAGCAGTGGAACGAGAATTGGCAGAGTTCATAGGACGATTTGAAATGAAAGTTGGTCGAAAAAAACTTACCGTCGAATGGGTCAAGAATTTCACATATAACTTTGACTTGCCGGCACATGAAATCACTGGAAAATATTTTGGAACACTGGTAAACACATTGCCAAAAAATGCATGCGAACAAGATTTTGAGGAGGCGGTGAGAATTTTCAACGACGTATGGAATTGTTTTCCGCAAAAAATAATGGGAGGCAAGTCTCCACAGGACACTATCCTGGAAGAAATAGAGAAGGAAAATACAAACCTACTCATCTCACCTTTGTCCGAGGAAATACTCGACGAGCACTCGGAATATATGGAAAAAAGTTTTATAGAATATATACAATGGGCATACAAGGAAGTCTTGCCGAAATATGACATACACATTGCAAAACTTTCAATGAGCAAGAAAAAGAAAAACGAATATGCCGGAGTTGCCGGTGTTTTTTTGGAAATTTGCGGACAAGCCGGAATGTTTGAGCTTATGGATGTACCATCGGAATTTGTCGTAAAATTTCCGGATTTGTTTACAGAAATGGTTGTCGGTCCAAAAATCCCAAAGGAAGAAATCGCCAAACAATTGAAAACTTTTTTATCGTTCCTTGATAACTTTTATGGCATTCAAATGCTCGGCGCACCACAATTATAAACTGGCACATTCTTTTTTATTGATCATTTGGGGAAGTGGTTCTCTCTAGGTCATAGTGACCAAAGATATATTGTGGGACATTCATATACCTTCGAGAACCACTCTCCCCCTCGAACTCAAACTAGAAAAAGACTGATTTTCAAAAATCCAGAAAAATAATAAATATAAAATTTTTCTTTATTTCCTGCGTGACCCGCCACTTAAAAAATTCTGACATAAAAAATATCCAGAAAAATAATTTGCATGAATTACTACAACTGCAAATACCGTTCCCTCCCCTATTATTTAGAGTCAGGTACAGCAAAAGGTCTATCACCTGGACAGACCTTTATTATTTTTTCCGTATGACACGTGAATTTATTTTTTTTGTCTTTTGTATCGCAACTCCCATCTGTGTTGCATTGTACCAATATTAGTTTGCTCTATTGTATACAGCCATGAGTACACCGTATCAATCTGCGGTAACCGTAGATCAATCTGGACATCTTTGTTCCTTTGAGATGCGAGCAGCTCGAACTTTGTGAGCTGCCAGCATTCCTCCACCAATTCTGTGTTCTCAGGTGTGTTTGGAACAAAATAGGGATTGAACTCCCGCATGCCAGCTTGTGTGTATGTCCTGTGTAGGGATGACTTGATTAGTAGCCCCTCCCATTTCTCCGGAGCACAGAACACGTACATAAGTATCTCAGTTGCAATTGCTGTCACGGCAGGAATAATTTTCTGCTCGATACTCGCACGTAGTAGCACCTTATAGGTCAGATCTTTTCTTTTCTGCATTGTACCTCTCCGCCACTCAATCTACTCCATGAGGTAAAAAAGTCAACGTCAGTTACAGGACTCAGACATCAAAAAACTCCTGCCACATTTCTGCGCGGGAGTTTTTTGTTTTAGGTTTGTTCAGCTGAACATTATTTCGTATTCATCGCTACGGATGCGCCGGTCGGGTCTGTCAGGTATTTACCCCAACACGCCTCTGACGAGCTCCACGGAGCGACACCTTCCTTCTCGTACAAATCACGAGCGTAGGCAGTGTTTCCTTCCAGGGTGTAGATGTTGTAATTTTCCTTTTCAGCCGTGGCCAGTTGATAGTGTTCGTTGATTTGCATCACACCAACATCAGCGTTGTTTACAACTCCTCGATGCACCTCACCGTTCGGATCCAACTGTCGGAAATGCGATTCGCACTTGGCGATTTGAATCATGATGGGAATATCCGAAAAGTACTGACGAACGTATTGTTCCGTACTCATCATCGTCTCTATCTCTTTAGCTGAGGACTCTTTAACAAGGTTCACTTGATCCTGCGCTGGCGGTGTTGTCACGGCAACCGGAGAAGTGTATCCCCCGGCGCCGGCAAGAATCATAAACAAACTAACGGCTGTAAAATTTAAAATAACGATGTGTTAGATGGTAATTCTATCGATGTAGAGACGTGTCACAGTCTCTAACGGAAAAAATCAGCTGTACTGATTTACATACATTGTATCACAAGTGACTGCAGGTTGTCAATGGCTATAACACAAAATACCCTTGTTGAAAAGGGTATTTTGTGGCTTTGTAAAGCCGTATTTTTCCAATTTTACCCACACCTTAAAACTCTTGATAAATCAACGGTAGCGGTACAAAGGTGCCGGAAACGCTGTGTCCCGTGTTCATGTTGAGCGGACATGTGCCCGTACCGGAACAATCACCTGTCCAACCGGTAAATTTCTGCAAGGAATCCGGCTGGTCGTTCAATATGACCGAGCTACAAGTGCTAAACGAGGCGGAACATGCGTTTCCAGTCGTACCACAGTCAATGCCCGATGGGATACTGGTTACCGTGCCTCCGGATGGTTTGGTCACCGTGATGACATTCGTACCGGAACAGGAACCATTGTTACCGTTGCCTGAACCACTTGTCGGAGTTACAGTCACAAAGTCCGAACTTTCTTGTGCATCGCTGTTTCTGCACAGTAACGAGAATGTTGTCGGAACCATGAGACTCATAATCTGATATGTACCGCCGTTCACGCTTCGCAACGAACCGTTCCAGTTATAGTCGCCACCGGTGGCAAAACAGTTGGTTACATTGTTACCGGTCACTGTCCAGGTCAAGGTAGAATTTAATGGCGCGAAGCCAGTTTTTGGATTTGCATCCAATGTCACATGCGGTGCATTATTACACGAGCCGGAACAACCGTCACCCACCACCACCGTTACTGAGGCAGTGGCATCTGCAACACCAGTTTTTTTACATCGCAGATTATACGTATACGTACCATCCAATACATTACTCTGATGAGTGGCAAATGACTGATAACTGACCGGCTGGTTGCTACCCCATTGTCCACCATCGGTATAACATTGGTCGGGAGAACCCGTTGTGGTCCAATTCAAATCATATGATGCTGGCGAGCCTATCGGTTGAACAACCGGTATGAGTGTGCCCGGATCGTCCGCTTGAAAACCGCTGATGGAAATGGAACCCGATACACACACATTCGGTGCCGTGGTTATTGCCGGACTGGTTGCACCGGCCGGTGCCGATGTTCCCCCATTGTTTGATGCCGTAATAGTATAGGTGTGCGAAGAGTTTGCCGAAAGATTGTAGTCTGAAACGGCAAGAGCGGGACCGGCGTAGACCGTACGCGCACCATCCATGACGGTGTAGGATATCGCTCCAGCAGACGCGTTCCATGAGAGATTGATTTGACCGGTACCGCAAACCGACGGTCCCGCCCAGAAACCGGTCGGAGTAGAAGGTGCCACAACAGCTTGGTTCGTAACGACAATGGTGACTGGCACGGTGATAGACGACGGTGTGCCATTGTCCGAAGTGACGATAATTGTGCCGTGGTACGTGTTACCTGCGGTCATACCGTTTGTGTTGATAGTGACGTCAAGCGCCGGACTGGATGACTTGGTCGGTGCTTCCCCGCCGGCATTTGACCAGCCGGAAACAAACAGCCAACCGTACATGAGACGTTGTGCCGTGAGCCATGAACCTCCGTTTGTTGTTGCCGAGGTGACCGACCAGTCAAGGTTTCCGTCAGATGTGTTAGTGTCGCCATTTGTAATAGTCAATTGTGGTATTGATACCGAAACACTGTTTCCCTGCTGAATGGTGTACGTGTAGCTTGAAGGCGAAACTTCGAGTATCGGACTTGTGACTGAACAGCTTGGTGCGCTTGCACTGAGTGGCGCAGTTGTTTTTGTTGGACCACCGCTTGATGCATTCGACACAGTCACTGTGTATGTGTGCGACGAGCCGGCAACAAGACCGGAACCACTCGTGGCTGGCGAAGTTTGACCTGTATCGGACAATTCGTAACTGTTGGCGGAGGTATTCCACATGTCTGCGCCGGATCCGGAATACACGATGCGACCCGTAGTGGTGTCGGTGACGGTGTAGGTTACCGGTTGTGTGACGTTTGCCGGTTGGTTGTTGTTCCACGACAAGTTGATTTGACCGCTACAACTCGTCGGACTTGCGCCAACCCAGAAACCGGTCAGGGTTACGACGGGAACAACAACAGGTGGCGCAGCAGTAACCGTCACAGTGACTGGCACCTGTATTATCACCGGCGGAGGTGTTGGACTGAGTGCGTTGGTCGGTCCGATGGCATTACTCGAGGTGACGGTGATAATAGCATGATACGGACTGCCACTCACGGTGAGATTGGTTGCGTCAACTTGAACATCGAGTGCGGGACTGGACGAACTACCCGGTGCTTCCCCACCCTGTGTGGACCAGCCGGCGACAATATTGCCATTTTGAGTACGATTGACAGTGAGCCATGATGCATTGTCAGAAACCGACCAATTGAGATTGGCATCGCTCGCGTTGGTATCGCCGTTTGTGATGGTGAGCGAACTATATTTTTGCAATGCTGTGCCTTGCGTGACCGTAACACTGATAGGGTTCGGCGAGACTTCGAGAATCGGACCGGTCGTGGCACAATTCGGTACTACAACATCATACGTTTCTGTTGTTGATTGTTTTTGCGCACTGGTACTGTTTGATACGAAGACGGTGTATGTATGTACTGAATTTGAAGCAAGTCCCGAACTAGCCACTGCCGGTGTCGTCTGACCGGTGTCGGCAAGCACAAAACTATTTGTTCCATCTGGATCGGAAATACCAGGTCCCGAATACACGATGCGACCGGTTTTATTATCAACAACCGCATATGTCACCGGCATCGTTACGTTTGCCGGTTGGTTGTTATTCCACGACAAGTTGATTTGGCCGCACACCGAGCTTGCACCCGCCCAGAAACCGGTCGGTGCGACGACAGAGACTCCGGGAGCAGAGGTAATGGAAACAGCAACAGTATTACTCTTCGACGTATCCTTGACACTCGTCGCGGTAACATTGATGGTGCCAGACGCCCAGTTTGGTGCGGAGAGTAGACCGGCACTCGTAATCAAACCATTATCCACTGACCATTTCACGTTTGAATCACTGCTACCGTCACTGTAGTGAACAGTCGCGGTACATTGACCGGTTTGTTGTGCGGTGAGTGAAGCAGGACAACTGGCAGTAACGGAGGTGACAGTAACTGCCGGATTGTTCACTACCACTCTTGCTTCACTTGTTGCATCCGTTACACCAGATTTATGACAAGTAATATCAAAAATATATGTGCCCGCAGTCATACCGCTTCGTTGTGCTACAGGATCACCATTGTGAATATTTGTACCAGACCAATAGTTTGATGCGTCACAGGAATCGGGATTACCGGTAGTCGTCCATGACAGATTAGTTGCTCCCGGAGCAGTTAATGGTCCGGCGGGAGTGGCAGTGAGAGTAACAAAAATTTGACCAGACGGACATGAGTTAGGAGCAGTTGTATCCGTAGGAGTGGTTAATGCCGGTGCAGACGGTGTATCGTAATCGTTTGAAGCGGTGACAGAGTATGTATGATCTGAACCGGCGGGAAGACCGGTAATTACATCTGACGTAGTGTACACTATACTTGACCACCCCGTTGTTGTATCAGTAATGGTGTAGTGAGTAGCTCCAAAAACTGCATCCCAAGCCAATTTGATCTGACCAGTGCCACATGCTTGCGGGGTCGCAGTAAAATTGGTTGGGGTCGCTACCGGTTGAACACAATATTGACATTGTTTTTGGATACCGTAATCGGGGTCAGTGCCACCAAAGCTGTCAATATCGCAAGAAATACTCCCCGAAATACCTTGTTCATAATCAAACAACCCCGCACCTTGTCTTGTAGAATCAACGATACTACCGAAGTCAGGGTCGGGCTGACCGAAACGAACGTTGGTAGCCGGACCGGAGAAACTACAAGTACCACCCTCCACTGCACAGTATTTCCAATGTGTAAGACATTGATCTACCGGCGGACACAAACTATTATCTGGAGTGGTTCCGCTACACGTACCATCAGTTTGGTACGTTCCAGAATTTGTCATGCCACATGTATTTGCGGAAGAAGTACACGGGCCGGTAAGGGTCGCACCTGAGCATGATGTACAAGACGCTTCCCAATCGGTTATGGTCTGGTTGGTCGTGAGATGCGATGCTGTAATAGTTTGATTATATGGGTTTTGACAAGAATATGGTGTCACTGATTGACAATAGGTGTGATTTACCTGACCACATGTTGCGGTACATGTTTGATGACCACCACCTGAACAATTTTGAGTCCACGACCCTTGACTTTGTCCATAGGTACACTGATTTGTTTCTGAACCGTTAGTCGAACTGGGTATACAGTCCTGTCCGCAAGAAACAATTGCATGACTCACAGAGGAGAAGGAAAAATATCCGACCGAAATCACAGCAAGGAGAACCGTGAGAAAACAAAATCGCATCAAAAATTTTTTTGACATAGGCTTCATTAAAATTTTAATTTTTATGTGTTTATTATACCCTGCCCTGTGCCAAAGCACACGAAAATAGGCTGTGGATAGGTCGCTTGACAAAGAATTTCATTAGTGTATAATGAACCTAGAACCTGCTTACCAAAGGCAGGCGACAAAGGAAAACAAAATGTTTACAAAGGCAGTAGTTTCCGCCCTTTTCATCGCCGTGTCCCTTTTGGGACAGCAGGCAAATATCAATCCGACACCGATCTGCATCACTGCAGATCAGGTTGCAAACAACCCTGGCGCACCGACGTGTATGGACATAGTGGTAGCGAGCAAAATCATGCTCGCTGACCATCAGCGTAACGTCTCGGCATCCTCCCGCTCTCACGAGCGATCAGTCGGGTCGTCTGTTTCAAACGCCAACGACCCGGAGGCTGTGGCTAATGTTCAACCGGCGCTCGTTGTTTCGTTAACGCGGGATGTAAATGGATGTGATGTCGCGACATTCCAGAGTAATTCTGGGTTGCCGTGGGATTACACTACAGTAGTAGTAGGGGTAACGTATTTGACTCCTACCTACATCTCGACGGCCACCAGCCCGAATGCTGGGATGACAATGGTGTCCGGTATGGATACCGTCACGGCGTTCACACTGACACCACCGCCACCGGGATGGCCGACGTACGGAAATTGGAGTACCGGTCCAACTCCCATTAAGACGGAGTGTCCGTCGAGCACGCGCTCGAACGGATCGGCGATTATTTACAAGGTAATCGTCACCTCCCCAACGGGAGTAGTGACCACCAGTTCTATTACGGTGGACAACAAAGGCAATGTTGTCGCACCGAACGCGATCACAAAATAGTTCTTCGCAGGGCGCTCCCCTGCTTCGCTCACAACAGAGCCCGACACATTACTGTGCGGGCTCTTTTTTTGTATCTGAATTTTTTCTGTCGCGAGTTTTTTATTTCAATGCTGCATCAATGGCTTGGTCGAACACCGACACATCCTGTGCGCCTTCAATCTTTGTGCCATTAACGAATATCGTCGGTGTGCCGGTCACGCCGTATGTTTGCGCGGTCACAGTGTCCTGCGTGACTTGTTTTGCATACTTGCCACTATTGAGGCACGTCGCAAACAGGCTCGCGTTCAACCCCATCGTCGGAGCGAGGCTGATTTCGTTTGCCGTATCCGCCCACGTGGTCGACTCATCGCCTTGGTGGCCAAACATGTAGTCGTGGAACTGCCAGAATTTGTTTTGTTCAAGCGCACAATATGCTCCCTCGCCGGCGGTCAGCGAATCCGGTCCGAGAAAGGCAACGTCCTGGTAGACAAATTTTATTTTGCCCGTCGCGATGTATTTTGTCTGCAAGTCCGGCATGGTCGTCTGATAGAAACGCTCGCAGTAGGGACAACGATAGTCGGCGTATTCGATGACGGTCACTTTGGCGTTCGGATTGCCGAGAAACGGCGTGTTTGGAGCGAGCTTGATGGCGGCAGTGCCCGCATCAGCCGTGCCGGGAGCATTTTGCGTACCGGTACCGGCAACCGCGACTCCCCCATTGACCGCGGTGAGATTTTTATAAATGTAGAAAACTGTGCCGGAAACAATGAGGGCACCGATGATGACACTGACCGCAACGACGTACGCTGCGAAACTCAATTCTGTTTCATGATGATGCAACATGTTTGTGATTTTACGTTTGTATGGTTTTTAATTTCCGCTTGTGGTCATGGCGTTCAGCTGTGCTTGAAGTGACGCCACGAGCTGGATGAGCTGCTGAAGCAAGGCGACAATTTGAGTATTTGACATCCCGCTAATTGATGTACTCGTTGAACCGGTCGAAGTCGAGGCAGTGTTGCCTGTCGTCCCGCTTGCCGGAACGGTCAGTGTGACAGCGTTGGAAGAATTTGACGATGTTGATGATGTCGAGGAAGTGCTACTGGTCGAAGATGTTGACGAAGTAGTGCTTGTTGTGACAGTTATAGGCACGATGTTTGAAAGAGTACTGTCAATAAAACCATTACTTGTCGCGTTCGGAACATGATTTGAAACGGCAATATAATGAGTACCGGGTTCTATTGCGTAGCCGGTAGAACCAAAAATTGGGTTCAATCCATAGTTGTTTGTTAGTGTAAACGTACACGTGGTACTTTGGGTCGGTGCACAACTACTCAAATGATAGCCGTTATACTGAGCCGACATACCGGTCGAACTGTCTCCATAATATACAGTAAGATAACTTCCGCTTCCAACAGTAAAGCCGGAACCGTTAAGCGTGATTGTGACACTGGCCGTTGATGGGTTGTACGTCAGTGTATTAGGAGTTATGGAAGTGAGTACCGGTGCAACAGTTGATGTTTGGTTTGTGGTTGTGGTAGTTGTTTGACTACTGCCTGTAGTCGTATTGGTACTGGTGGAACTAGGAATCGTTCCGGTTATTGCATTTGACATAACCGGTGTGCTTCCATCTATTGTTGGGTTTGCTACAGTTATTTTGTAAGTAGCGCCTGGAACCAATCCGAGACTCTTGTTAAAATTTGTCATACTGAAAGCAATTTCTGGATTGCCTGCCGCGCCGATAGTAGAAAGAGCGGTGGAACCAATGTTAACTCCGTTCACATAGATCATGGTCGGATATTCCGGAATTGTGCTCAGATTTGAACCGTATACTGCTCCGTTTACAGACCCGCCGTAATATCCACTATAGTCCGGAATTATCGTACCTAACCCTCCGGAAGTTAATGATGGGGTAGGAAGAGGAACGGCTTGGCCGGGTGCCGGAGCCATGACGAAGGACAGCTGGTTGGAAATACTCCCAGACGTGTTATCGAGTAGGAAAACTTTGTACACTCCAGGCAACTCTTCATATCGATTTGCACTTATCTGAGCGTTTGCCGTTGACCACGTCCAATTTATTCCAGGCACGCCACTCGGCCCGGTTCCGGATCCATTTTGTGCAATTGCACCGATATTGAAACCGTAATCATAACTCGGCAAGGGAAAGTTTAAGAGATCAGTATGAAGAAATGTCGCGGTAAAACCGGTGATAGTGCCATTGCTTGTTATCGGCCACGTTGTTGTCGCTGTCTCCCCCGCAGTCACGTCATTAAAAGGAGGATTGCTGTTCTGTTGATTCCAACAATTCGTACTGGTAAAGTCATTTACTCTGCAGATGCGAAGTGAATATTCGTTGGGAGTGGAACTGAAACCGGTTCCTGTCACCGTTATAGTTACGTTTTGACCGGCTACCGCGTTTTGTGTGCTTATACCTGTCAACGTTGGCATAGTTGCCGCCCATGTCTTTGACTGAGGCGTGAACACGAACGCAAGCAACATCAAGACTCCGACAAATAATGTTTTTTGTTTCATAAATAATTGTGACTTAATTTTTTAATATACCAAGTATACACCCGCGCGTGACGGGTGCAAAGCGGAGCGGTGGAAAATTAAAGGAAAAACATGAGCACGAGCGGAGCGAGCATCCACCAAAATATATATGCTGAGACAAAAAGTGCGCTGATTGTCGGTGAAAAAGAGTAGAAGAGACTCAAATCAATGACGGAATATGTGAAGACGAGCGCGAGCATGGTTCCGGCCAGAGCCAAACCGGCCACCCGCAAGAAGTGAAACGACCCGCCGTATCCGGACTCGGCAAACACAAACCGGCCGATGATAATGTTGAGCGGAATAAGGAAAATGAGAAAAACGAGAATTTTGTTGAGCAGAATCGGCTGGTCGCCGTGAAGAAACATCAGTTTTGAAGCGTACGGAAACTGTTCGTACAAAAACACGGCCGGATAAAATGCCAGGATGAGCGAGACAATACGACTTTTGCCGAAATAGAGTGCGTATGTTGCAAAGAGAATAAAAAGTGTACCGAGAACGATAATATCGTTCGTCAACGCCGAGCCCGATTTGAAAAAGTCGGTGAACATGAAATAAGTATATCAAAAAAAACAAAGCGATGCAAAATTTACACGCCTTGTTTTTTCAACTCTTCGACGAGTTTTTTGGCATCACGAGAGAGTTTTTTTGGAATGGTGACGTGGACGCGGATGAGGATGTCGCCTCGGCGGTTTTTTTCGTACGGCACACCTTTGCCTTTGATGCGGAGTGTCTCGCCATGCGTCGTGCCTTCGGGGATGGTCACGTTTATGACTCCGTCGAGCGTTGTCACGCCAACTTGCGCGCCGAGGAGTGCGTCGGAGAGTTTGATGTTCTGGTCCATGACGAGGTCAACGCCGTCCTTGCGGAATGTCGGGTGTTTTTTGACGTACACTTTTATGTACAAATCCCCTGCCGTGCCGCCGGAGACCGCTTCGCCCTGGCCGGACAGTCGCAACACCTCGCCCGAGTCGATGCCCGCCGGAATTTTGACTTTGATTTCCGTTTCGCGCTTGAGCACGCCGGCACCGCGACAGGTATGACATTTTTCTTTTGGAATTTTGCCCGAGCCGTGACAGGTGTCGCAGGTGCGCGTCGTTTCTATCTGACCGAGAATGGTGCGACGAACGTCGCGGAGCGTGCCCTTGCCGTTGCAGGTGGTGCAGGTCGTCTGTTCACTTCCCCTCTCCGCGCCTGTGCCGTGGCACGTGTCGCAGGTTGAGACTTTGTTGAGAAGAATCGAGCGCTCCACGCCGAAGACCGACTCCTCGAAGGACAGCTCGATGTCAATGGAAATGTCACGACCGCGTTGAACTTGCTGTCGTCCCCTGCGTCCGCCGCCGAACACATCGCCGAAAATATCGCCGAGGTCAAACTCGAAGCCGCCGTCCTGTGCGCCCTGCGTGAATTGCGAGAAGTCGAATCCACCGAAGCCCTGGCCGCCAAAACCGCCTTGACCAAAACCTCCGAATCCCCCGCCCTGCTGACCGTTGAAGCCGCCTGCGCCCGCGGAACTGAAATTGTTGCCGTACTGATCATACTGCGCACGTTTGTTGTCATCGCCGAGCACCGAATACGCCTCGCTCACCTCTTTGAACTTGTCCGCGTTGCCGTCCTTTTTGTCCGGATGATATTTGTGCGCGAGCGTGCGGAAGGCCTTTTTAATTTCCTCCTTCGGCGCACCCTTTTTCACACCCAAAATGTCATAATAATCTTTTGCCATGGTTTTGTATGTCGTCTATTATACTTTTTTTTGTTGTCGCGTACACTTGACTTTATATATTTACAATGATATTGTATTTTTATGGATAGTTCCTTGTGGATTGAGTTGATTTTAGTGGGATACGCAGGAATTGGATTCATGTTGGGAATGATTCTCTACACAGCATTCCGATATGGTTCCTTTTCTGTCAAACAGATTTCGGCAATCCGAAAATACTCGGCAACCATGGGAGCCATATGGTTGTTTGCAATTCTGTTCGGCCCCCAGCGTGTAAGCAGGAGGGTTCGCTATTTTTTCGGACTCAAACCTAACTTCAAACTTAACTAGCCAAAAGCGCCGGCCCGTGTCATCGGGTCCGGCGCTTATTCTTTTATCCGATAAGTTTTCTTGCCTGTTTTTTAATTTCTAAAAATGTTTTCGTATCAAGTTTTCCAATTTTCTTTTTAAGAAGAGATGTATCCAATGCTCTAATGTGGAACACAAGCGCAATAGTGGCACAGGATAAACCATTGTCTTTTGTGGGTTGTATCTCGTGGGTATACGGGAATCTCAGAGCGAGTACATTTCCCGTACATGGAATAATTGTCGCGATGGTTTTGGTTATATGAGCGATAACTATTGCCGGTCGTGTACCGTCTTGTTCGTGAGTTCCGAGTTCCGGGATATTTACAATGTACACATCACCCGGTTTCATTTTAGAATTTATACTTTTTCATTGTCTCGGCGGTCAGAACGTCCCACATAAAAAGTTCTTTTTTGAGACTGGCGAAGTTTTTTATATTTTCAATATACGCAGAAACAGCACGATTGAGAAATACACGCTCCGGAAGACCGAGTTTTTTTGAAACTATTCTTATTTGTTTTTGATTTTTTTTATCAAGCATTTCCATGCCAAAATTCTACAATTTTCAACACAAAAAGTACACTTGACTTTAGGTTGTATTTGGGGTATCTTGGTTATTAGGAGCCACAATAATGGATTTCGGCATTGAGTTTGAAATAGTTGAAAGAACCAGAGAGGGTAATCCCTCAAAAATCACCCTCTCAACCCAGGATGGTGCGGGGGTATATCTCCTGCGAGCACTTGCGGGTAAAACGATAACCGTTGGCGAGCACAGAAGTGTCGCCATGAGTTCTCCGTTCCCCGAGGAACTCGATCTCATTATCGGGGAGAAGATGGCTTAGTTTTTTGGTCCTTATTGGCGGAACCGTTGCATTGGCAGCCATCGTCATCTCGCGACTGATTTAGCCAAAAGCGCCGGCCCGTGTCATCGGGTCCGGCGCTTATTCTTTTGTCTTGATTTATTATTTCATAGCATCTATTCTAACAACAGAGGTTGGACATGACGCTAATCATACCAAAAAAGTTCTCGAGGATGATACGAAGAGTGTGCAGAGAAAATTTTGCCTGGTATCTGGAGCGTGGCTTGCCCAAAGAGGAAGCAATCCGCAAGGCATATGCGCTGACATCTCTCCTGTGTTGGAGAAGTGCAGAGGCACACACGAGACCGCTCATCCGAAAACGACGATAGGTTTTTACCGAAGCTCGGCACCAGTGTGCCGAGCTTGTTCGTATATATTTTTTCTTTACTTTTAATCCCATTTCGGGTAGCGTTCTCCTAGGAAAAGCAAATGTGCACAATCAAGTTTGTTCTCGACCAATTAAACACATATGGTAACTTTCGTTCTGTTAGCGAGGCTGAAATTTGGCTTCTACAAAACGGATGGGTGCGAAAACACTACGCCTTTGAAAAGAATGAGGTGTCAGTTCAAGTTGTCCCCGTTCTGACAAGACACGATGTTGACTTACTTGAAAAAGGAATGCCTGTGGTCAGAAAATTGAAAGGAATTATCACATGAACACAAACTTAACGGCTTTTAAGGTGATTGATCGTCTGGAGAAAGAAAACAAGCGACTCAGGAGACTGAATCGCGAGAAACTCAAGGTTATTCGCGAGCTGAAGTTGGAACTCCTGAGGAATGTGGGACCGGACGGTCGAACATATGACCCTCCGTCTGATTAAGTTTCAACCAAAAGCGCCGAAACGGAGAAATCCGCTTCGACGCTTTTTCATTTATTATTTTTAATCAAACCATGAAGAAAAGTTTCGTCGAGACCATCCGAATCGAGAGACTGCGCAGACCGCAAGCATGGTCTTGTCAACGACCCAGTGCAACACGGGCTCATTGACAAGTTGCGGTCGAGCATTAAGTGAGTCGCGTGCAGGAGCGACGAACGGTCTCGAGAGGCGGATGGTCGAGAGTAAACTTTTCGAAACCTATTTAGTGTCCTCCGGTTTCTTAGCCCGAGGATTACCTCGGACATGAGTGTTCACTTCGTTCCCTCATCCGTAAACTCCGCATCCTTGACCGGACCGTCGGCTGGCGGAGTTTGGGACTGTTGCGCCGATTCTTGCGACGCTTTGTTCATCAGCTCACCGATTTTCGACAACTCTGTGGAGAGTTCCGTCGTCGCTTTTTTAATCAGGTCCATATCCTCGCCTTCCTTCGCTTTTTTCACATCCGTAATTTTATTTTCAATCCCAGCTCGCATTTCCGCAGGCACTTTTTCACCCGCATCGCGAAGTGATTTCTCCGCAGTGTACACCAGTTGCTCGGCGATATTTTTTGCCTCAACGACATCTTTTTTCTTCAAGTCGTCCGCCGCATGCATCTCCGCATCTTTTTGCATTTTCTCAATCTCATCTTTCGACAGCGACGAGCGAGCTTCGATACGGATCGACTGCTCCTTGCCGGACGCTTTGTCTTTTGCTTTGACCGAGAGAATACCATTGGCATCCACGTCGAACATCACTTCCACCTGTGGCATACCGCGCGGTGCGGGTGGAATACCGTCGAGAATGAAACGCCCGAGCGATTTGTTGTCGGCAGCCATTGCACGCTCACCCTGCACGATGTGAATTTCCACCGAGGTTTGGTTGTCCGCAGCGGTCGAGAAAATTTGCGAGCGCGATGCCGGAATGGTCGTGTTTCGCTCGACCAGTTTTGTCGCTACGCCACCCATCGTTTCAATACCGAGAGACAGCGGAATGACGTCGAGAAGCAAGATGTCCTTCACATCGCCGGCCAAAATTCCACCCTGGATAGCCGCACCGAGCGCCACCACTTCGTCCGGGTTGATGCTCTTGTTCGGTTCCTTGTTGAAATATTCTTTCACACGCTCGGCCATTTTCGGCATGCGAGTCTGACCGCCGACGAGAATGACTTCCTGGATGTCGGACGTCTTGAAACCCGACGCTTCCATGGCACGTTTGGTGATAGCCATTGCACGGTCGATGAATTCGGCCGTGAGCTCCTCCAGTTTCGCTCGGGTGATTTTGATGAGCAAGTGTCGCGGACCGGATGCGTCACTCGTGATGAACGGGATGTTCACTTCGCTCTCCATCGCGGTCGAGAGTTCGATTTTGGCTTTCTCCGCCGCCTCGTCCAGTCGCTGGAGTGCAAGCGTGTCCGAGCGCAGGTCGATACCGGATTCCTTTTTGAATTCGTCCGCGAGGTAGTTTATGATTTTCTGATCGATATCCTTACCACCGAGGTGACTGTCGCCGTCGGTGGACTTCACTTCGATGACCGAGTCGCCCACCTCGAGCACAGACACGTCGAACGTTCCGCCTCCAAAGTCGAACACGACAATTTTCTCTTCTTTTTTGCCTTTGTCAAAACCGTAGGCGAGTGCGGCAGCCGTCGGTTCGTTGATGATGCGAAGCACTTCCAAACCGGCAATCGCACCCGCGTCTTTTGTGGCTTGACGTTGCGCATCGTTGAAATACGCCGGCACCGTGATGATTGCCTGCGTCACTTTCTCGCCGAGTTTCGCCTCGGCATCCGCTTTCATTTTGGACAGAATCATTGCCGAAATTTCCTCCGGCGAATACATTTTGTCGTTCATTTTGACTTGCACGCCACCAGTTGCAGACTTTGCCACCTCGAACGGCACAATAGCCTTGTCCGACTGCACTGCCTGCTCGTCGAATGTGTGGCCAATGAAACGCTTGATACCGAAAATGGTATTTTTTGCGTTCGTCACCGCCTGGCGTTTCGCGAGCAAACCGACGAGTCGTTCGCCCGTTTTCGACACCGCCACAATGGACGGCGTGGTGCGTGCACCCTCGGCATTTTCGAGAATTTTCGGCTGTCCCGCTTCCATGACGGCAACAGCGGAGTTTGTTGTTCCGAGATCGATTCCAATTATTTTAGACATAGTTAAAGTTGGTTAAAAATAGTAATCACAAGATATGAATTTGAAAATTAGAGAGATGGAGCACGCGGTTGAGAACCGGATATGTAGATGGAAAGGAAATTAAAATACTGACTGACAATACCATGAGCGAAATGTGTCTGGAGTGAAGCAGTTTTTTCCGAAATTTTCCCGCCGAGAGTGAGAATACGTGCTTTGAACGTCGCCACTTCGAGAACTACCGCCTGCACAACGCGAGCGCGGACGCGATCACCGGATTGGTAGACATAAAAAGTGACACGGACAAGCTGCCCCTGCGCGTCGCGAAGGATTTGTTCAACGAAATTCCCGTGTTGTGAGGTGAGTTGATTTCGCATGTGTGGTGAATTATATCGCACTTTGGAATTTTGTAAAATTGACATAATAACTATAATGTTATATCTTTATGCGAGGAGAAATTTATGAAGGTTGTGCAAATCATTGCGTGGTTTTTGAGTATAGGGTTAATGAGTTATGCAATCGGGGAATTAAAAACGGCCTTAAAAGCTGCAACTACCCCAAAAATATTTATTGATTCGACAGCACAAAATGCCTGTGTAGCGGCACATGCAGCACTTTGCGCAGCATTCTGTGTAGTTGGTATTGCAGTCCGACTAATCTTTCTGTAAATAACCCGCCGGAGAGCTGCCAAGCTTTCCGGCGGTTCTCTTTATTTTTTTGGAAACCATAACTGATCACCATTCTTAGTACCCCATTTCTTATCAAATTCTTTCCATTTGAGTCTGATATACTTTTTTATTTCTCTATCAAGAGCGTCAGTAGATTTCTTAATTTCTTTTTTTACTATGTCAGTTTGCATATTTTATTTTTTGAGCTCTCCCACTTTCACCTTCGGAGCGCGGAGTTCCTTGTCGTGGAGTTCGTAGCCGACTTGAACGACATCCACAACTTTGCCGTCTTGGGATGCGTCGTCAACCGGTACGGTGGCAATCGCCTCGTCGCGCACGGGATTATACTCCTCACCGAGCGGATTTATTACTTTCAAACCGTTCGACGTTAAAATATTCAAAAATTGCGAGTGAATGTATTCGATGCCCGTGCGCCAGTTTTTGTCAGCTTTTTCCCACGCCTCTTTGTTGCGAAAAGCCGACTCGAACGAATCGAGCACAGTCAAAAGCTCGGCGATAATGTCACCGGTAGCAAACTTGGCGAAACGCGTTTTTTCCTCGTCATCGCGTTTGCGAGCATTCACAAACTCCGCCTTGTCGCGCTGCCAGCCGTCGAGTAGCTCCACGTTTTTCTTCTCGAGCTCCTTGATCCGTCCGCGCAACTTGTCCGTTTTCTGCTTATAATCCCCGCCC
>CAIXDB010000002.1 GCA_903918125.1 uncultured bacterium
ATTGCAACATGCAGAAATTATATCATACAACCAACATAACGTGATATAATTTTCCTTCGCGGAATTAGTTTAGTGGCATGACGGTCGCTTCCCAAGCGACAGACGCGAGTCCGATTCTCGCATTCCGCACAAATTATGAATACAAATGAAAAGGTGTAGCCTCCGTGCTACACCTTGACACAAACGATTAGTCCAACAAATAGACCGACTCGAAAAGTACAAACCGCACCTGTGTGACTTGAGCGGTGCTCGTAAACACTTCCCATGCACCCGTGAACTTCTCGGTGGTCACTTCGATGTCGATTTTTTCGCCGACTTGAGTCAACGTAATCTTGGCCACCTCTCCCAAAAAGTCTTCGGCTTCGGTCAGTAGCGTATGCACATACTGACCATTGAACAACCACACGGCCCAGAGAAAACTCCACAAAAAACCGTGGCGAGAGGTCAGTGTTTTGACCAGCACGACACCGTCAACTTGCGTGCGGTAGATAATGACATCCACCACTTTCGTGACGCCATTCTGTTCTCGAGTTATCCTTTCGGCATAACTCTGCACTTTAGGGTTAATGATTTCCTTAACCCTGAAATGAATCGACTCCGCATTCAGTTCGTCGGTACACTGACCGACAAACTGAGACAAACTGTCAAAAACCTTTGCTTCTGGCTGCATAATTACATCCTTTCACTATATTTCGGTATACAACTACACAAAACACTAATCCGATATTTAATTTTGTCAAGTGTACGAAATGTGCTTTTTCATATCAAATTTGCAAACAAACTGACCACGGTGACCGGACCGACGCCGCCGGGAACGGGAGTGAAGAGTGAGGCGCGATCGGCACAGGCGGGATCAACGTCGCCGACCAGCTTTCCGGCGGACTCGCTCGTGCCGGCGTCGATGAGCACAACGCCCGACTTGACCATCTCGGGTTTGAGAAAATGCGGAGAGCCGACACCGGAAATGATAACATCCGCGGAAGCGATGCGGGCAAGGCGTTCTGACTCCGGTGTGGTGATATCGATAATATCATGTGGAATTTTTAGTCGTGAAAACATGCGTGCAACCGGCTCGCCGACCAGTTTGCCTTTTCCGATTATTAAAATTTTCTTGTGCGCGAGGTCGACTGCATAGTAATCCAAAATTTCCTTGACCGCGCGCGCGACCGGCGGGATGTGTCCTCCGCCATTTTCGTACGTTTTTTTTGCATCATCGCCAAGCACATCGATATCCTGCGCTTTCGGCACGGCATTCAACACTCGCTGTGTATCAATGCCTTCCGGCAATGGCAGTTGCACCACCACACCGTCATATTTTTTCGCTGTCACTTCCGCGAGCACGTCCAAACAGTCCGCAGTCGTCACGACATCCGTGCGTTCCACGGTCTCCGCCGTAATCCCCAACCGCTCCGCAACACGCGACTTGCGCATAATGAACTGCCGGCTGCCCGCGTCGTCTCGGAAAAGCACGAAACACACTTTTTTTTGCGGCATCGCCAAAAATCTAACAAGCAATTCCGCCTCAATTTTCCCTGCAATTTCTTTTCCGTCGGCAATCATTTTTTTATTTGTTATCAACCTTCAATTTTGTCGGCTGAATTTGTTTTTGCGCTTTTCGCAACACTTCGTCGATTTTCCGCGCAATCTTAATCATATCTTTTTCTTTTTTCCCGCGTGTCGTTTCCGCAGCCGTGCCGAGTCGAATGCCCGACGGGTCGACAGGCGAGCGTGTGTCAAAAGGAATAGTGTTTTTGTTGACGATAATCCCCACCTGCTCAAGTGCGTCGCTCGCCGTCTTGCCGGACAATCCCGTACCTTCCATCCACGTGTCGACGAGCAGAAGATGCGAGTCCGTCCCGCCGGAAACGATTCGCCAGCCGAGTTTTTGCAGTTCGAACGCAAGCGCCACCGCGTTTTTTACCACCTGTCGCGCGTATGTTTTGAACGTTTTGGTATCCGCTTCGTGCAAAGCCACCGCCACCGCGCCGATAGCATTCATATGCGGGCCGCCTTGCAGTCCGGGAAACACCGCCTTGTCTATTTTTGCGGGCATGCCGCGCTCGTCGATACGCGAAAAAATAAGTGCCGCTCGCGGACCGCGGAGCGTCTTGTGCGTCGTTGTCGTGACCACATCAGCGTACGGAAACGGCGACGGATACACCTCGCCCGCGA
>CAIXDB010000003.1 GCA_903918125.1 uncultured bacterium
GCCGCCAGACGGACAGAAAGACTCTTGAGTTCTTCTCGCCGCCGGAAGTCATCGCCGAAAACTGGCAGTTCCTGGTGCAGATCTTTTTGAACATAAAGGTCTCACCTACTGCGCTTCATGCGACGGACCACTATTCGCCGACCAAGACGTCGTCGTGATTGGCGGAGGCAATGCCAGTTTTGAAAGTGCTGCACAACTCCTCGCCTATTGTAAAAGCGTCACACTATTGAACCGAAGCGAAAATCTACGCGCCGATCCAACAACCGTCGATGCCATCACTGCCCACCCAAAAGCAAAAATTATTTTAAATGCGATTCCAAAAGAAGTTAAAGGTGAAAAATTTGTCACCGGCATCGTATACACCGACGCAAAAACACAGCAGGATACACAACTCTCTGTCACCGGTATCTTTGTCGAAATCGGTTCTCTGCCAACAACTGAATTCGTCAAAGATCTCGTGCAACTGAACACATACGGAAATGTCGTGACCGACCCGCGCAATCAGCGAACATCCGTTCTCGGCATTTGGGCTGCCGGCGACTGCACCGACGGAACATACCACCAAAACAACATCGCCGCCGGTGACGCCGTCAAAGCACTCGAAGATATTTATATCAGCTTGAGTACCACCAAGAAATAGCGCTCTGCGCAAGATAAGCAATTACTAATCTCCACCAGTCACCGGACACTTTCCCCACAGGCCCACACGGGCCTTTTTCGCGGCTAATTCGTCGGCTTTGAATTGCACCTGATATTTATAGGGTTGATTCAAATACGTATATTCGTGGGCAAAACCCTGCATAATCATGTATTCATTATATAAATCAGTGGTTGTTGCTGAATCAATAGTACCGATATCGCCATCCGCACTTCCATTTGGAACAATACCCTGTGGCAATCGGATGTACGCGAGCAATCGACCGTATTTGTCATAATCGCCTTTGGCCAGATCCTTGTCCAAATATACAAAAATACCCGTGGATGTTGCATTGCCAATTCTTTCACCAAAAATCCTTTTTGCCTCGGCTGAAGCTTCCGGTCCGTAACATTCAACCGGTTTTCGCGGATCGACCGTTTCAGGCGTGTCTGCGCCAATTAAACGCACGGTGATTTCATGCCCATCAACATCCGCAACGATCGTGTCACCGTCAATGTCACGCACAACTGGATACAGTACGCCACCTTGCACCAGATTCGCGAATTTCCACGCATTTTTAGTATACGAATCCGATGTGCTGTGTGCGCCATTTGAGCGTATGCCGCCAAGACTAAATATGGCGCTATTATAATGCCGGAGAATCAAAAATAAAGCAGCCAAGAGAGCCAGTGTCCAGCATATTTTTCCATACGATATGTTTCCGTTTTTGAATTGTTTCACCCACTCAGTCTAACTCGCACCCAATGAAATTTCGCTCAAGAAAAACTAAAATTCTGATAAATTTTTCACAACAAATCGAAAAATAAAAAATGGCAAGCGATGCACAACAACTAAGCTTCCGGAGCCGCTTCAAAATCCTTCTTGAATTTCGCCATCCATCCAACCATCATTGGATCATCTTTTGGCATAGCTTTGACGTCAGCCGCCATTTTCGGATGCGCAGCTTCGAGATGTTTCATGCCATTCATCATTATTTCATCGAGTGTAGCGCCTGTTATTTTTGCATCACAAGGGCCGCCCATCTGTGCACATGTCATTATTTTCATATGTAAAAAAATTAAACCAATAAATA
>CAIXDB010000004.1 GCA_903918125.1 uncultured bacterium
ACATGATCACGAAGCTCGGTGTCGCAAAGAAAGTTGATGCAACTGCGTTCCACGATGTGCGCCGCTCGGGGCTCATCGCGATGCGGCTCGACGCGGGCGACCAGCTGATTGCCGCGCTCTTGGTCGAGAAAGGCGACGAAATCGTCCTCACCTCGCAGCGCGGACAGGCGATCCGCTTTAAAGAAAGCGATATCCGATCGATGGGGCGCACCGCGGGCGGTGTGCGCGGTATGAAGCTCGATAAAGACGATATCATCGTCGGCGCAGATGTTGTGCGCCACGGCGACAAAACGGCAGAGATCCTCGTCGTCACGAAGAACGGCTACGGCAAGACAACCCCCGCGAAAGAATATAAAACGCAAAACCGCGGCGGCTCGGGCATCAAGACCGTCAAAGTAACTCCCAAGACAGGGCAACTCATTGCCGCACGCGTTGTCTCGAAAGTGTCGGGCAAAGATGCTGGCGCTGAAGACTCCAATGACATGAGCGAGCTTGTCGTCGTCTCGCAGAAGGGCCAAGTCATCCGCACCGAGCTCTCCGAAATCCCGTCTCTCTCTCGCGACACCCAAGGAGTCCGCATCATGAAACTCCGTGATGGAGATGCGATTGCGAGCTTCGTTTGTTTGTAAAAATATATGCAATCTTTTGATTTTCAAGTATTTCTCGATGAGATTAAAGACTTGAACTATCATGAAATGATTCTGGTATGTGAGGCTCGTTGCATGCATCTTGAAAAGATACCGACTCATTCAAAAGGTGCAGTTGGATTTAGAAAAGATGAGAGTTTGCTCCTATTGCTCCTGCTTGATCACATAAAAGGTGTACTATTCTGGTTGAAAAATGGGAGGAAACCAAGCGGACTTTCAAAGTTTGATTTTATTCGACTAGAGCCATTATGCAGAAATCTGATTGCAAAGAAGCAGCTCAAACAAACAGCGCTATCAATATTCAGCTAGATTACCCCAAAGGAAATAAAAATGATTACCGATTACTATTTTTTGTTAGCAGGGTTATTTTTATCTATCGTCTGCTCGTATGTATATCATACGAATAAGAACAAAAAGTCTTTTGACTCCATGCAACATAGGCGCAAAATGGATGTTCTCTGGGTTGTAAACGGGCTACTTATGGTCGCTTCGTGGACGCTATTCTTTTTCAGTTTCAGGATGTGGTATGAGGCACTTGCAACTATAATATTAGTTCAATCGGTTTTGCTCCCAATAATTATGGGGTTCTTCTCGGTTGGTTGTTTATAGGTGTCAGAAACCTTTTCATTAATACATCTGGCGTTTGTGATATACTATCCGCATGGCTGTCGATTGGACAAAACTATATAGGAAATACAAGGGTTTTTGGGTGACTTTGCAGGATGATGAGGTAACCGTCATCAGTAAAGGAAAGACGCCACAGGAGGCCTTGCATGCGGCGGCGGTAAAAGGTTTTGCAGACCCGTATTTGACGCGAGTGCCGGAGGAAATCGTTTCTTACGTCGGGTAAATGAAATTCCGCTACAAGAAAATCGCACAGAAGATTCTTCGGCCAGTTATCCCGATTTCTGTTTCGTATAAAAAGGGAAAGTCGGTGAAGTATTTCGCGCTCCTCGACTCGGGAGCCGACCGTTGCTACTTTGCATCCGAGATTGCTCCGGTGATTGGTATTCCAAACTACAAACTCGGACGGCGAGAGGATGTAAGTGGCATCAATGGCAAGTCGGATGCGTACTTTCACAAAGTGACTATTACCATAGGCGGCTGGCC
>CAIXDB010000005.1 GCA_903918125.1 uncultured bacterium
TACCAGGTACATATTATTTTGGAAATATGTACCTGGTACTATTTTCTATTTTTGCCACTTCGCGAAAATTCCGCAAGGCAGAAGTCGCGAAGCTGGCGATGATTCTTGAATTGTCAGCTCGCCGGAGGTCAGTGTGCCGGGGAGGTGTGCGGTGACGCTTGCGAGCGCTTGAGCGTACGCGATGTGCGAGTAGCCGGATGCGTATCCGTTCAAAAGCACAACGAGCGGTTCGGGCGAGAGAATTTTTTTGATTTTGGAAAGGAATGGCACGAGGTCGTCTTCGATTTTCCACAACTCGTTTTTTGCACCGCGACCGTATACCGGCGGGTCGAGGAGAATAATGTTGTACGTTTTCCCGCGACGAATTTCCCGCTCGACGAACTTGCGCGCGTCGTCAACGATAAACCGTATTGCATCGTCGGGCAAGCCGGAAGCCGTGCGATTCAACTTGCTCCATTTTACCGCCGACTCGGATGCGTCGACATGCGTGACATCCGCTCCAGCCAGCGCACATGCAACCGACGCACCGCCGGTGTAGCCGAACAAATTTAAAACGGAAATTTTTTTCTGTTCACTTGCGACGGTTGTGTCTGTACCATTTGTGCCAGAATTTTTTTTAATCACATCCGCTAGCCACGTCCAATGCGCCGACTGCTCGGGAAACAATCCGACATGTTTGAAAGGCGAAAGTTTCAGCACGCACGTCACACCGGCGAGAGTCACCTGCCACTTTTCCTGCCACTCGGCTGGTGATTTGATTTGCCACTTACCTCGCGTACCTTCGTGTTCGAAGACTGCGTGCACGTCGCGCCACACGTCCGGCGACAACGATTTCGCCCACAGAGCTTGCGGGTCGGGACGCAACAAGACGACATCGCCGTATCGCTCAAGCTTCTCGCCTTCCCCGCTGTCGAGCAGTTCGTAGTTAGTAGAAGACTGTGTAATGAGAGTTTCCATATATAACTTCAGTGAGACAATGGTTCACACAAACACCTCCACAGGAATCTGAAAATTGCGACGGTTTATATTTTTAGATTTTATTTTTTTACTTGCATCCAGTATTTCAATACCAAGAATTTTATTCCTTTTACCGATATCCAAAATGATACCTTCTGAAACTTCTTCATTGCGCGCAAAAATTCCTTCTTGAAAAGAAAGATGCAGGGCATCCACTTTTTTATCGTATGTGATTTTCATATATCAATTTTTTGATTCCCAAATAACAGAAACTACCACTTCAGAACTTTTCTTCTTTTCAAAAACAACTTTTCGGTATAGTATAGCATATTCGTTAAAAAATTAGAATTTCACAGTCATCGGTGAGCCGAGGCCGGTGACGTAGTCGTAGTGCGTGCGGGCGGTGCAGACGTATCCGCAATCGCCGTTCGAGCCGGAGCGAATATCGCGGAAAAATGTTGACGAGTTGGCAGATGATTTGTCGGCGTAGAATTTTGCATTGTCCGCGGACAGCCCGAGTGCTTTGATGCCCGCCCATTGCGGTGCGCCGGCGCTCGTGCCACCGACAACATACCAGCCTTTGGTCACGCTCGCCTTGCCAGAATAGAAAATGGACACGCCGGACGCCGGGTCGGCGTCATACGACACGTCGGGAATGGCGCGCATGCCACCGGCCTTTGGAATATTGTAAATAGTTTGAAAATTCGGTTCCATTTCATACGCGCTGATTCCCCCGCCGGAACCGTCCCACGCCATTTCGGATGTCACCGTGCCGAGAGACGAGCCTATGCCGGAAAAATTCAACCGCGTTCCGCCGACACCGACGACGTTTGGCGATGCCGCCGGCCACGACGCGCCCGAGCCGTTGTCCCCCGCCGATGCGAAAAATGTGATCGCTTTGTTCGCCGAAGAAAAATGACTGTCGAGTGTCGTTTCTTCCGGAAATTCCCCGCCACCCCAACTCATCGACACAGCCGTGACACCAGGTTGTTTGACGGCGTAGTCGAGAGCTGCGAGCAAGTTTGTGCCGCTCGCCGTTTTTGCTTCGACGAGCAAAATTTTGGCTTGCGGAGCGATAGCATGCGACCACTCGACATCGAGTGAGGTTTCCATTGACCAGCCGGAGTTCGCACCCTCGCCCGAGCTCATGGCGCGCACCGTCAGGCAACCGTTTTTGACCGTGCAGTCGGCCAGGCCGAACTGTTTGCTGAACACCGCGAGGTCGCTCGCGATCGTCGGGTCGGCATACGCGCCGATGATGGCAATGGTCCCCGACCCACCCGTTTTCGGCAAATGATACGCAGATTTGATCGTGTCCGGACTTAATCCGTTTGGCGATGCGGTTGCGGAGCCCTCCACATGAATCGGCGGTCGACCGACAAAGTCACCGAAGTGATACGACGCGTGCGCCACAGGAACGTACGATGCAAAACTGGCGAATAAAATCACGAACAAGAAAACAAAAATAAAATGTTTCATGCAAAAATTTTAGCATACGCACAAGAAACTCGTAAAGTAATTTAGAAACAGTTTTTTATTATTTTTGATTACGTCAATAGTGTATCCGGAGTTATCACATGCACCGTCGCCTTTGGATATTTTTTCAAAAATGGTTCAAAAGAAACATTCGTGTCACTCCATTTGCATTCGTATGCAGTGATATTATCCCCTTTCTTTTCAATCACATCGATTTCAACTCCGGTTCTCGTTCGCCAAAACATAATGTCTGGCGGGAAAATTTGTGTGTTGTTCCCATCCTTGATTCGTTCCGTCATGAAAAAACTCTCAAAAATGAATCCTTTGTCCGTGCGAGTTTCGAGCGGTTTTTCAATATCGACAAGCGCATTCCGCACACCCGTGTCCAAAAAGAAAATTTTAAACGCTTTTTTTAATTCCGTTCGCGGATTGTTGGAAAATGAATGAACAATTTTGATAATAAAAGATTGTTCGAGCAGTCTCAAATATCGCTGTATGACGGAGCGACTGACACCCAAATGTATTGAGAGTTCGTTGAGCGATACGAGAGAACCGACTTGCAAAGCAAGTAGTTTAAGCAAGTCTTCAAATACCTGCGGATTTCGAATAGCTTCGAAAATAAATACGTCCTTATAGAGATACTGCGTAGCGATATTTTTTAGAATTGTCTTTTTGAGGTCAACTATAGGTTCAGCAACGACGGCCGGATATGTTCCATACAACATACATTCATACAAATCGTTTCGTGTGATCTCTCTCGACATTTTTATTTCGTCCAGAGAAAGTGGCAACAAGGTAAATTCAAATATCCTACCCGTCATCGGTTCGTTTATTTTGTTCGACAAGTCAAACGACGACGAACCGGTAGCGATAATCTGCGTTCCCGGATATGTGTCATGAAACACCTTGAGAATCGTCCCGATGTCTTGAATAGTCTGTGCCTCGTCAAACACAACCACTTTTTTCCCTATGACAAGTGGTAAAAGTAAGTCCGGTTTGCCGACCACAAAGTGCTTGCGAATATCCGCAAGCTGGCAGTCATAGTATGCACCCTGCTCCCCGTACTCGTCGATGAGTTTTTTGACCAAGGTTGTCTTGCCAACCTGTCGAGGTCCCAGAATAGACAACATTCTGCCTTTGAACAAGGAATCGCGAATTCGGCTCTCGATTATACGTTGAAAAATAATCATATTATGACAAATATAACAAATTGCTCTTTTAAAAGCAATTTGTATTATGGATAACAATTATGACTTCTTCTTCCTATACATTATCCAAATGACACCCAAAAGTGCGAGGACGAGGATGGTGCCGGTGGCCAGACTGACCACGCTCGTGATGTTTTGCCATTCGTCGCCCACGACATAGCCGAGACCGAGAAAAATGAGAACGTACGCGGTGTTGCCAACAACATCATAGAATAAAAATTTTCCAAAGTTGATTTTCAAATAGCCGGCCAGAAAATTCACCGGCGGACCGAGAATTCCCACCACGCGCGAAACGAGGATGGACACGGCGACATGCGCTTTCAAATATTCTTCGAGGCGCAGGAAGTACGAATATTTGTCGATGTATTTTTGTCGCAAAACTGCGTGGCCGTAGCGACGAAACACCCAGTAGTCGAGCATGTCGCCGAGCACGTTGGAGACTGTGGCAACGATGAGCGAAAGATTAAAATTAAAATATCCTTGAACCGAAAACGCGCCGACCGCCATGAGGAGGGTGTTGATGGGCAGTGGAATGATGATGCCCGCAAAAAAGACGATGACAAAAAGTGCGACGTATTTGTAGAGCAAAAGATATGAAAGAAAAAGGCCGAGATAATTCATATCTTGGTGTGATTATTGATTCTGCGTTGTGGTCGCGGTTAGCGGAGTCGAAGTAGCGTGAGTCAAATAACTCGTCACCGCCGCTTTAACACGCTCGACAAAATCAGCCTCGGACACGTTTTGGCTTTTAGCATATCGTCCGAGCGAGATGCGCGGATAGTGCGTGTCGGTCACGGCGAGAGTCGTCTGCAAATACGTCGGCGGGAGATTGAAAATGGTGTCGATGTAGGAAAAGGTCATCCATGACTGAATGATGGAGACGTCAGAGACATCGAGCGGAGCCTTGTCGCGGAGTTTGTTCACCAGAGTTTTGTACGAGTCGATCTGGTGCATGCGTCGCGCGTGTTCAAACTGTCGAACGAGCATGACGCACAAAAACACAAACACCACCACGAGCGCGAAGGCGATTATTTTCACTGCGCGAGGAGCTTCTTGATGCATCATATTGAGTAATACAAAATTTTTGCGCCGATATTACGCACGCACTATCTGTTACGCATGCGCGAAATATTTGTACGTGTTCATGCCGAGGATGGAACCGACGATCGGTCCGAGAATGTACATGATGCCGAAGGAACCGATGCCGAACGCCACGGCAGGGTTGAGCACACCGTTACTGCCGAGAAGTGCCGCCACAGCGATACCGAGAAAGAGTGAACCGCCGATAACCACGCCGGACACATCGGTCGGCGTTTTGCCGTACACAACTGATGCGATGCCGAAGGTGAAGAAGAACGTCCCGAGCGTTTCAGCAATGCCAACGAGGAGAGAATGCGACACGACGAGCACCGGCAGAGTGATGAACGAGCTGGCCAGAAACAGCGCCACGAGCGCACCGATAAACTGCGCCACTATATAATAGAGTGCTTCCATACCCTTCATTTTGCCGATGGACCACACGCCGATGGTCACCGCAGGGTTAATGTGCGTGCCGGAGACGTGCCCGAGTGTGTAGACGAACAGTCCGAGCACAACCGCCGCGATGACCGGCGTCGCCACCGCAAAATGCCCCGCGAGCGAGAGCAACACCGCAAGTGTCAACGTCCCCGTCCCGAGTGCCTCAGCAATATATTTTTTCATATGTAAAAAATTAAATGAATAAATGGTTATAGCAAAATCCTTTGCAAGATTAATTATACCACTACGACAATGTGGAGAGCAACGCACAGGTGTGAGTATGTGTGTGCATGTACTTCATATGTTGTCACATACTAATTTCAAAAATTTTCTGCTTTGACGTCTGCCCGGAAACCA
>CAIXDB010000006.1 GCA_903918125.1 uncultured bacterium
CCATCACCCGTCACGCGAGCCTCGGCTTTCGGAGAATGAGGACGATAGGATGAGTTGGAGATGTAAACAGATGTCTACGAATCAGTTTTTTGATTTTCTACAGAAGTTTGATTTGTTAGTGATATCCGGCATGTGTGTCGCGGTCATTGTGATCGCGATCCAACGTGCGATGCAGTTTTTCACTCGCCGTTTGAGAATTCAACGTGGCAGGAAAATGGTCACGGCTGCTATGAAGGCCGGCCCCATACTCTACTACAACCAAATCCGGTCCACTGAGGCAGTGTGTCTCGTCCGCGACTACAAGGTGATAGAAGTGTCGCGAGCAAACACACCGACGCACTCGTTCTGGGAACCGACCGGTGAACTTCGAGTACGTCCCACGTTCTTGTTCTGCGGTGCACCAGCACTTCAAACAAAAATGCACGTCCAGGCTTCGAAAGAAGAAGGTCATGCCATCGCTAACGACGTCATCCTTAAAATGACGGGTTACCGCGAAGGACAAGTCGACAAGACGAGTTGGAAAAAGACGGTGGAAATTCTCATCCAAAAGAATCCAAAACTCTTTGTTCCCTTCAGTCAGAAGCTCGAGCAGGAGGAAGCCAAACGGCAAGCCGACTTCTACGGTGTCGCACCGTCACTCGCCGACGTTCGCAAGTACATTTTCAATAGCATTTAGTTCTTTCATCGGTCCAGCACTTTCTTCGGAATTTGCTGGACCCCTGATTTTAATCCGCAAATTTTGTTGATTGAAATCAGGAGTTCTTTTGAAAAGGAAAAGGAGTAGTGCATGACGCAAACAGTGGTTTCGATTAAACGTGCTCCGTATAGTACCGGAGCGTCACGAGTTGCCTGGGTAGGATATGTGATCCTCGGCAACAATGTTTCATTCACTGCCTTGCAACCAAGTTGCCAGGGCTCGAGTATCAATTACGCCGAGGATATCATTCACTCAATCTGTCAGGTTGAAGGAATCGATAACCGACGCTTTACGTTCTTCGATCTCCAGACGGGCACGATGTACGGCAGTAGCACTTATGGTCACACCCCTTGCAGTTTCCAGTACGACGAGATTATTTTCGGAGAGAATGGCCAAGTTCGCCAGTGGTTTCCGACCAAGTGTCCATCGGAAGTAGTTGAAATCTTCCGTGGCTACATCGGTCGCAACCCGACGCAAATTCGGTCAACCGGTGAGTTGTTCAAGTAGTTCTTTCTCGGGCGACCGCGTCGTCGCCCCTGATTCTGAGTTCATCGAACGCATGGTGAACTGAGAGTTAGAAGAGGAGTTCTTTACAATGGAAGAAAAATTGCAATACGACGTAGAGCTCGCTTTGAAATTGCTCATGGCAAATGATGCTCGTGAGCATTTCACAGTTCAGTTCGGTGGCTTCGATAATTTTGCCGAAGTTTGGCAACATGTCGGAAGCAATCGAAAACAATTCGACCAACTTGCTGCCACGGCAGAAGAAGCTCGACTTGCATTTTTGAAAGTCGATGATAAAAGAGCAGTAATCGAGTACATGCGACTGAATGGTCAGGAAGCATCAGCCGTAAGGATTGCTCAAATTGCTGGCATCAAGTTCAGCTCAAAAACTGAAGTCGTTACTCGAGGTGCTCGAAGCATCATGACGTTGAGACCGGATCAGTTTCCAAGTTGTTGGCAAACCACAACGTTTTCCGACGGACGACGAACTGCAGAATTAAAAGTTCGTCGTTGGGGAACCAAGTTGTTCCATGTGGCGTGGAAATCTGGAGATCTTGTTATGACAGATAAGGGTCAAATAAGTAACCCGATATACGCTAGTCTGAATGTCGTTGGCTTTACCGGATCAGTGGAACAACTGCTCCACGAACGAGTCTTCTTCAAAGAATAATCAGACAATTCAATAGCCGCTTCGCTTGAGATCGCTTCATTGCAGTCTCGGGTGAGGCGGTTTCTTTTTATACCAAACAAGTTCTCACGTCCTGTGGCGTGCGGAGCTCAGGACGTACTTCGATAGTATTTAGTATTTTTTTCAAAAACACGTATCATGTGGGTAGATGTAAATTTTACGAAAGGCGACGTGATGACACCACTTAAGTTCAAGGTTCACTGTCCCAGATGTGAAATAAGAGTTGCTATCAATGACTTTTATGTTGTGGCAAACGGGGATGTGATTTTCGATCTGGTATGCCCTTCCTGTCATAATGGTTTGATTTTCAAAACAACCTTTGTTGACCTTCTTCGCGCCGCGTTTTCGGCGGATACTGAAACGGAAGAAGTTGAATCAAGTCCATTGCCTGAAGATGAGAAACCGTACGACGATGCAGTGTTTCTCAAAGCTGCAGGTATTTCCATCCCCAGTGAGCAGTTGTTACTTCCCGCACCGGAGAATATCGAATGAGCACTCGTCTGAGCCGAAGCGGGGCTCGATGCAAATCAGTGCAACATAATAGGACGCAATAACCCGACAGGGAGTCACCACGACTCCCTGTTTTCTATTTTTCGAAAAAGGGTGTAGAGTGACGGGTGGAGTGCACATGACGAGAAAAAATATGGTGTTGTTGGTTGCGCTGGTTGCGGTTTCGACCCTCGGTGCCGAAGACCGAAAAAGTTTTGTTGTGGAAAGAGACAAGGCGCCGACCATCTCTTCCCTCTCGGCGAAAAGTTTTTCGCCGGTCAACAGTAGCCGGTGGTGGACACCGACTGTCGAAAAACCGCGAGAAAAGATAAATCACTTGTTCGGATTTTCTTTCCTCAAACAGAGAGACGGCAAGTTTTATGTTTGGGTCAATAAGAAACGCAATCGTCATTAATATCCGCCACGGGAAGTTTTCCGTGGCGGTTTTAATATTTGCGTATCACCGCCTTTACGACCGCTGCGATTCTCAAGTTGTGTTCTGGGTAAATCGGCTTGTATTTTTTATTCGCCGGCTCGAGCCAGACTTTGTTGCCCTGCACGCGAAAATATTTCATAGTGAATTCCTCATCCACCTCGGCGATGACTATCTGCCCGTCTTTGGCTTTGTCAGTTTTCTCCACGATAACCATGTCGCCCTCCTCTATGTGTGCGTCAATCATCGAGTCGCCGTCGACCTGCAATATATACGTCACTTCTTTCTTGCGGATTAAAAAATCGTCGAGGGACATGGTGTCTTGCATCTCTTCCTCCGCCGGTGCCGGGAAGCCCGCTTTGACCAAACCGAGCACGGACACTTCGCCAAAAGACTTCGACGGTAGTATGCGACCGAGATGGTCCTTTGTAACCAGTCCGGCGTCCATGAGTTTCTCCACGAGCCGGTACACCGCGTTTTTGGATTTGAAACCAAACAGCGTCATCATTTCCGAGTATGACGGCATGCGTTTTTTGGCGTGATAAAAAGACTCTATTTTTTGTTTGTAGTCGTTGTTCATGACTTGAAAAATGGCGAAATAATTTTCGACATGAATCTGTTCAGCTTTTTGCGCTTCAGTTTTCGCGCTTGATCCAAAAGCATCTTGTGTCGGCGAGCCTCACTCGCATAACTCTCCCCGTAGACGATTTTCAAGTCGATTTTCTCATTCAACTTTCGCAGCTCCTGGTCAATGGCAAACGCGTATTGTATTTGTGTCATGTGTTGTGCGGTTAGCTTGTAATATGGTGCGTGAACGAACGTTCACAAGTACATAATATCCCTCCAGTTATCCACAGTCAACCGTTTTTTCACAACGGAACACAGAAAAAATTGTGTGTATATTACGAAACTGTATTTCAGTTAAAAAAGTATTGCAACATGGCGGTACACTTGTGATATACTACGTATATTATTTGCTAATTATAAAAAAATGAACGAAAACAATATGCAGGGTTCGGGTCAGAATGTGTGCGGTCAGGGGCATTGCGGATGCGGTAACGGCATGGGTTGCGGCTGTCACGGCGGTCGACATATGAAGTACTGTTTGCTGCGATGGGTGCTCGGTATTCTCATTATTACATTTGTGTTCTGGATGGGTATGAAAATCGGCGAGTTCAAGGGTGAGTTTGAAGGCGGATATGGCATGCATGGTCAGCGCGGGATGATGATTCAGTACGGCGGCGCTCCGGACATGATGTATCGCACAGGCGCGGGAGTGAGCGGTGCAACAGGTGTGACAGTCACGCCGGCGGTTCCTGCTCAGCCGACGACGAAGTAAGTTATGTCCAAACAAATACATTATTTTGATTACGCTTCAACAACACCGCTGGATCCAGCGGTGTTTGAGGCGATGAGTCCATACTTCGGCGAAAAGTTTGGCAATCCGGCAAATTTGTACGAGCTCGGACGCGAAGCCGGTGATGCGGTGCGGAAAGCGACAGCGGACATTGCAGAGGTGCTTGGTTGTCGTCTCGACGAGTTTGTGTACGTTGGCTCCGCAACCGAGGCGGACAACCTTGCAATTCTCGGCACGGCGCGGGCGAATGCTTTTCCAGTGTCAAGGACAGTCCTTGACACTCAGCATCGTGGGCGAGTGATTGTGTCGAGTGTCGAGCATAAGGGAATTTTGGCGTTGTCGGATGTTCTACGCGCGGAAGGTTTTGACGTGGTTGAGTTGCCGGTCGGGCACGACGGTTTGGTGCGCGTTGCCGATGTTGCCGGTGCTTTGACACCGGACACGATTTTGGTTTCAGTCACGTCCGCCGACAGTGAAACTGGTACCGTCCAGCCGATTGCCGAAATTGCCGAGGTTATTAAAAAATTCCGCAAAAAAAACAACAGCTCGCTTCCTTACTTTCACACCGATGCAAGTCAAGCTGCGGCGTATCGTGATGTGAATGTCGACCGACTCGGTGTGGATATGATGACTCTCTCGGCGCACAAATTGTACGGACCGAAAGGTATCGGCGGGTTGTATGTTCGGCGCGGCGTGCGAGTCAATCCGATACTGTACGGTGGCGGGCAAAACCGTTTGCGTAGTGGGACGGAAAATGTGCCGGGTATTGTCGGGTTCGGCGAGGCAATGCGACTGAACGCGGTGACGAAAAAGAAATCCGGGGCGCGTGTCAAAAAATTGCGCGACCGGCTCGAGCGCGGGATTTTCAAATTGATTCCAAAAGTTGTCTTGAACGGTCATGTCACGAAACGTTTGCCAAACTTTCTGAACGTATCAATTCTCGACGTCGAGGGCGAGTCGATGCTTTTGTTTCTGGACGAGTACGGTATACTTGTCGGAACCGGCTCGGCCTGCAACTCGCAAAGTCTCGAGCCGTCGTATGTCTTGTCCGCGCTTGGCAATCCGTACGAATACATTCACGGCAGTATTCGTTTTACGCTCGGGCACGGCACGACCGAACGCGATGTGGACTATGTGTTGAAACATTTGCCGGTGATTGTGAAAAAGTTACGCGCCGTGTCCCCGCTCAACTTGTCGCTCGGTCAAAAAGAAAAAATGTCTGACCCGCGCGCGTTTGTCGGCGGACAAACCCCACATTTTCTGCGAAAGAAATTAAAAAAATAAATGAAAAATAAAATCATAAAAAAAAGTAAACCGGATGTGGTGAACAAACACACCGGCGATTCATGGGCGTACACAAAGGAAGTGCGCGACCATTTTTTCAAACCGAAAAATTTACTCTGGGAAAAACCTGTCGACGCAAAATACGACGCAGAAGGCATGGTTGGCTCTCCCGCCTGTGGCGACGTCATGCGGGTGTGGCTCAACATCAATCCGAAAAAAGACAAAATCACTGCGTTTAAGTGGCGGACGTTCGGTTGCGCTTCGGCAATCGCCTCGACTTCGATGCTTTCCGTCATGGTGACGGAAAAAGGCGGGATGAAGATCGACGACGCACTGGCTATTCGTCCGCAGGATATCATCGCTCGGCTTGGCGGACTGCCCGATCGCAAAGTGCACTGCTCGGTGCTCGGTGACAAAGCCCTCCGCGCGGCGCTCAACGACTGGTTCAAAAAAACAGAACAGTTCGGGCGGATTGTGGTGGAAGGCACGCAAGTTATTGACCCGAACACAAAAGTGACCGAAGCGGACATTGAGGAAGCGGTGCTCGAAGGCGCGACGACACTCCTCGCCGTGCAAAAAAGGACGAAAGTCGGCGTGGGCTATCCGGAATGTCTGCCGAAAGTGGAGGAGCTTATCCGTTTTTATCGCGAAAAATATTTCGGCCCGGATGCAAAATGACATGAAAACAAAAATTGAGAAAAAAGTGGAGAACATAATCGCCAAGGTTCGTCCGTATGTGCAGATGCACGGTGGGGATGTTTTTTTGGTAGGTGTGGCGGACGGCGTGGTCACTTTGCAGGTGACTGGCGCGTGCTCGCATTGCTCTTTGTCGGAGATAACGTATAATAAAATGTTGGGAGGCATTATCAAGGAAGAAATTCCGGAGATAAAAAATATCGTCGTTACATTATAAAAATAATTTAAATAACATGGCAAATACAAAAGAATATCCGCGTAGTGCAGAAGGTTCGAATATCGGCAAAATAGTCATTGATCGCGACTTGTGTATCGGCGCGGCATCGTGCCTGGCGGTGTCCGGCGCGACATACGAACTCGACGGTGAAAACAAAGTGGTGGTGCTCGACGCAAACGCAATCGATGACGCGACGCTGACTATGTCTGCGGAAAGTTGCCCGACGAAAGCCATTTTGCTTTTCGACAAAGCCGGCAATCAGGTGTTTCCGAAATAATCGCGTATAATTTCTCATTATGGACTCGTACACATATCTCATTATCGGTGGTGGTGCGGCGGGAACAAGCGCGGCGGAGGAAATTCGACTGAAAGATCCAGCTGGCACTATCGCTATTGTCAGTGACGAGGATCATCCGCTCTACTCGCGGGTTATGCTTTCCAAACCGAACTTTTTTCTCGGTAAAATTCCGGTTGAAAAAATTTGGATGAAAGGAAAGGAATGGTACGACACAAACAAAGTCGTGTTCATTGGCGGGCGAACGGTCATGGCGCTCGACGCACAGAAAAAAATCGTCACACTCGATAACGGCTCGCAGGTTTCATACCAAAAACTTCTGGTGGCGACCGGTGTGCGCACGCGCGCGTGGGACGTGCCGGGTGCGCTCAAACACGGCGTGTATTCCCTGCGCACGTTCGAGGATGGCGTGGCTATCATGGAGGCGATCAAAACTGCGAAACAAGCCGTCACTGTCGGTGGCGGGTTCATCGGCTTTGAAATGGCGGATTTGCTCAACCTCGCCGGGCTTAAGACGACTATGCTTTTGCGCGAGGACTATTTCTGGCAACCGACACTCGACCTTGCCTCTGGCAAAATGATCGAGGATATGCTGACCAAAGCCGGCGTGACTATTTTAAAACATGCAGAGGTTGCGGAGGTGCGGGGTGGCGAGCGTGTCGAGGGTGTGGTGCTGAAAGACGGCACGAACATCCCGTGCGATATGATCGTGTGCGGTATCGGCACGGTACCGGCGGAGCTCGGGTGGCTCTCCACGGCCGGCGTGACCGTCGGGCGAGCGATTTTGGCGAACGAATATCTCGAAACGAATATCCCGGACATTTGGACGGCCGGCGACATCGCGGAATACAAGGACTTGTTGCTCGAAGAAAATATTCAACTCGGCAACTGGGTCAACGCGCACGAGCAAGGTCGCGTGGCGGGGATGAATATGGTTGCTTCTGCGGGCGTGCCTGGCGCAGAGAAAACGGCTTTCAAGTTTGTGTCATTTTATACCACGCAGGGTGTCGGGGTGAATATCGCTTTTGTCGGCGATGCTCGTCCGCTTCCTGACCGCACTATAATAGTACGTGGCTCACCGGAGGCGAACTCGTACGCGCGGTTGCTCGTTGTCGGCTCGGAGCTCGTCGGCGCCACAATGATAAACCGTACGGGTGACATGTCCGTCATTTCCAAACTTATAGAACAGAATGTGGACGTCTCCGCCCACCACGCCGAGCTTGGTGATGTGAATTTCGATTTGAAAGGGTTGTTGGCGAAATAATTTTTCAAACCATTATGCGTACGTCGACTATGGTGGCGCCGAGGGGGGTTGCCATGACGGGGTTGAGGTCGATTTCTTTTATTTCGGGATGGTCGAGGGCGAGGCGGGAGAGGTTTGAAATGATTTCGGCGAGCGAGTCGAAGTCGACGGGTTTTTCACCGCGCAGACCGGAGAGAATTTTCGCACCTTTGATGTCAGTCATCATCTTTCGCGCATCATCGACGCTGACCGGTGCCACGCGCAGAGCCGTGTCTTTAATCGTTTCGGCAAAAATTCCGCCGAGGCCGAAAAGAATTGTCGGGCCGAATGTCGCGTCGCGTTTCATGCCAATAATCACTTCCCTGCCTTCCGCTGTCGGTTGGATGAGCATACCCTCGATCCGCGCCGTCGGATTTTTGACTTTCACTTCTCGCCAAAATTTCTCGGCTTCGTCCGCGGTGGTGATGTTCAATGCGACTGCGCCGGCGTCCGTTTTATGCACAATGTCCGGCGACTCGGCTTTCATCACGAAGTTTTCGAATTTTAATTTTTTCAAAACCGGTCCGAGCTCGAACATATTTTTGACAAACACGCCGGAGAGCGGAATGTCGTACTCGGCAAGCAGTTCATACATTTTTTCGAAGCTCAGCATTTTTAATTGTGTGGTGTCAAGGACAGTTCTTGCCACTTTCGTGTCAAGGGGCATCTTTGACACAAGTTTCGGGAGGCCGAGGGCGAGCGAGTCGAGTGCGGAAATGGCGTCGGAGGGAAAGGTAAAATTGACCAGTTTGTTTTGGGCGAGATATACGAGTGCCGGTACGACGTGCGGACCGCCAAGAAAGACCGGAATAATCGGTTTCTGCGACGAGTATCGCGCCACGAGCTCGGCAGTTTTCTGCATCTCGGTCATCATTTGCGGTGTGACGAGGAGCACAATGGCGTCGGTGTCCTTTTCCTCGACCACGATTTTCAAAGCGTTTTCAAACCGGTCGCTCAAAGCGTCACCGATGATATCGATTGGATTGCCGACGGCCGCCATGGGTGGCAAGACCTTTCGCAATGCTTCTTTTGCATCGTCTGAAATGACGGCGAGCGAAAGTGAGCGTGACATGTCCACAAGGTCGGTTGCCACGACGGACGGTCCGCCACCATTTGTCAGTATGCAGATACGTTGGAGTGGTTTCATTACGCCGATCCGGAAAAGTTTCGCCATGTTGAAAAATTCGCGGATGGAATTGACGGTGATGACGCCGGCTTGCGTGCAGGCGGCGGAGAAAACAGCGTCGTCCGGCGCGAGTGAGCCCGTGTGCGACGACACGGCTTTGGCGCCTTGCGTGCTCCGACCGGCTTTGAGCACGATGACGGGTTTCGTGCGTGTGATGTCCCGTGCCAGCTCCAAAAATCCGGCACCGTTGGAGAGTTTTTCGATGTACATCAAAATAGCGTGCGTGTCAGTGTCGTCGGCCAAAAATTTCAAAAATTCCATTTCGGTCAAGTGCGCTTCGTTGCCGAGACTTATGAATTTGGAAAAACCGACACCCTCGGATACTGCCATGTCGAGGAGTGCCGTGCCGAGTGCGCCGGACTGCGAGAGGAACGCGATGTTGCCCGTCGGCGGATTTCCCGGAGCGAACGACGAGTTGAATTGCGTCTGCGTGCAGAGCGTGCCGAGGCAGTTTGGTCCGAGCACGGCAATGCCTTTTTCGCGCGCCATGTCGGCGATTTGTTTCTCCAACATCGCGCCTTGCTCGCCCGCTTCCTTGAAACCGGCGGAAATGATGATGACCGACAAAATATTTTTCTCGGCGCAGTCGGATAAAATTTGCGGAACAATGTCGGCGCGCACGGCGATGATCGCGAGGTCGACATGCTCCGCGATGTCACGCACGGACGTCACGGTCGGTACGCCGAGAATTTCTTTTTCGGAAATGCTCACCGGGAAAATTTTACGCGACGAGCCGGCGAGCAGGTTCGACATCACCGCGAAACCGACTTTGTTTTTGTCGTTCGACGCGCCGATGACGGCGACAGTTCTAGGATTGAAAAAATTGTTGATATCCATTTTATTTGTACAACTCTTCTTCAAACGTCGGTTTGGTGACGTTGTAGAACACGCCGAGGGGAACGGTATCGCCGGTTTCGGACACTTTCTGCATCGCTTTCTGTAAGTCGCCGGTCGGGAAATCGTCGGCGAGCCATTGCGTGTGTTCCTTGAAATAATCTCGCGTGTCAAAAAATGTGACGCATGGCTGAATGATGTCGACGAAAGAAAATCCGCGATGCGCGATTGCCGCTTTCATGATGCGTTCCGTGCCGGCAATGTCTCCGGCGTATGTTCGCGCCACGAACGTCGCACCGGCCGACAGGACGAGCAGGAGCGGGTTGAACGGTTCCTCGATACTGCCAAAAGGCGACGACTTGCCCTTGAATCCTTTCGGGCTGACGGCGTCGGCTTGACCGGTGGTCAAGGCAAAAATGCGGTTGTCATGCACGAATAAGTTCACGTCCGAGTTGCGTTTCGCCGCGTGAATCAGATGCTCGAGGCCTTCGTCGTACGAGTCGCCGTCGCCGGAAAAACCGACCACGGTCAGCGCGGGGTTCGCCACTTTTGCGCCGGTCATGGCGGGGATCAGTCGACCGTGAAGCGAGGTGAACGAGTTGACGTTCAAGTAATCGGAAATTTTGCCGTGACAGCCGATGCCCGCGAAAGCAGCCAAGTTTTCCGGTTGCAACTTCCCTTCCGCGACCAAATCCGTGACCACTTTTCGAAAGGCGACCAAAATCTGCGAGTTCGGACAGCCCGGGCACCAGGTTATTCGTCCCAGTGCCGATGTTGCCGGCAGTCCTGAGCCGTCCTTTGCCGAAATTGTATCCTTTTGTGACTTCGTTTCGTTTTCCATGTTATTTCAAAATTTTATTAATTTCCTCGGCGAGCGCAATCGGGTCGAACGGCATCGAATCGTATTTCAAAATTTTCTCGGTCACCGCAATGCCGGTTTTCTCGCGAATGAGCGAGGCGAGTTGTGCAGTATGATTGCCTTCCACGCACAGGATTTTCTCCGCGCCGGCCAGTTCTCGCGCAACTTTTTCCGCGTCAAACGGTTCGAGCCAGACGATTTGCACGAGCTTGACCGGCGTAGTGAAAAATTTTGCCGCTTCGAGCACCGCGCATTTGGTCGAGCCGAAAAATACAACGATGTTTTTGCTTTTTGTGTCGCCGTACACTTTGACCGAGTCTCTTTTTTTCATTTCCGCCTCGATACTTTTGGCTTTTGCAAAACGTTTGTCGATCATTGCCGTGACTTGCGCCGATTCCTCTGTGGTGATGCCGTGCTCGTCGTGCTCGTAGCTCGTCACTTTGACCACGGCGCCGGGTGTGCCGGGAAAGGCCAGTGGCGAGACGCCGTCCGGAGTGATTGCGTATCGGTTGTAGTCGCGACCGGGGACAATTTCGGCAAGGGACACGCTTGACGGCTCGGCAACATCGGCACTGGGA
>CAIXDB010000007.1 GCA_903918125.1 uncultured bacterium
TCCATGGGCTCATCCTTTCGGACAACACCCGTATCTCGGAAACCTCCGCGAGAACCGAAACCGATCATTTGAAGCCCGTTACCTTTTACAGGGACGATCCTCTTAAGACCGCCCTTGGAACCGAATTGTCCCATAATGATCTCCTTCGTCCATTTGAAATTTTACCAAAACTGTCCGCTGAGTTCAACTGCTCTAGAACAATCCTGCGGATGACTCTTCCGAGTGCTCCATTTTCAGGAATAGTCCCAATTCAGCTGTCCACTGCTCGATCGCAGAGAGAATCTCAGTCACCGCCTCTTTCGAAGGTGCAGTGAGTTTGATTACTCCCTTGGGTTGCTGGATCGGCCGTCGCTCAACTGCGGCGTGCCATACCAGTGTACCAGACGAACGTTTACGGATCGTGAAGATCACCATCTCGTAGTTCAGCGTGATACATTGCGGATCGTAGTCGGTCATGCCGAGCTTACGACACGTGGCATTTTGACTTGCCCACGTTGCCGCGAGAATATGCAGGTACAACTCGTAGAACTTCTCCAGCTGACAAGCCATGAGAAGCATTTCGAAAGTGACAATTGATTGCATAACCAACTCTCCTTAATGTGAATGAACATCGGGATTGCTCCCATCGCAACATTCAAAATTTGAATATTCTGATGGAAGCGGAAGATTGTACTCTTCCGACCGGCTGGGAACCGGATTTCTGCGGGGAAGTTGCTCCTCGTCATTTTCTTCGGACTCCTTTCAAGATTAGCTTGAAACCAAAGATGACGAGAAGGATGGTGAGGATCGGACCCATGATTGGTCCAACCGCGTTTGCCAACGCCGTGACAGTCTCTTGGAGGACCGGCACGATGATGTTGTGCAAGACGCTCCGCACGATGACCATGAGGTCGCTCGGACGAAACGAAAAATACACAAGAGCGAATATTCCGAGTGTCCATCCAGCACGGCGAGCCGTACCGAAGAAGACGTGGAGAACATTGTGCAAATAATGCATCGTTTTGAGCCTTCTTTGACCTGTATGTATGATAGCATACTTGGTATTTATTGTCAAGAACTGGCATGAAGAGATGATGATTTTTGACTTTCCACAAAATTATTAAATTCCTCAATCGTTTTGCAGTTTCCCTCCAGGACAGCTGTGTAGATGACTTGTCCGGTCATGCCGAGTTTATTGTCTTTTCGATATTGTTTGAAAAATAGGATACGTTCTTTTTGTTCGTCGGTGAGTTGGACTTTGTCTATGGAAAACAGCTTGTTTCTTTCCTCGAAATCCTCCCGAGAAATAAACCAGACGTCAAATTTCCACTTTTCTCCGTCGACTTTGTCTTTGAAGCCGATGTAGTATCCGTGTGGAAATTCCTTACCTTTTCTTGGATCGTCCCAGTCTCCACCGATGAAATAACTTTTAAATTTCCCTTGAAAATAAATAGCTTTGAATATGTCGAAGACTTCCTGTATCGTGTATGGCTCGTCTCGGACAACAGTAATATCAACATCACCGTGCATCATAACATCTCCGGCGTATGCACCGGTGAAATGCACTTCGCCGTGTTGTTTCAAACTCTCCACTAATCCGCTTTGTACAAGTAGTTTGTCCGCTTGAGCTTTGTATTTTCTGCTTGTTTCGAGGAGGTTTTTGTTCATACAGATATAATAACATAAAAATGGAGAGCTTGAGTAAAAATTTTCTGTGTTATACTTATCACATGACCTTATCTAAAAAAATCGCGGTGGTGCTCGTGGTGGCCTTGGTTGTTGTCGGTGTATTGTATGTTGCGGGGCGGGCGAAGAAGGTGACGGCGCCGGAAACGACCGTGACTTCGACAGCACAAGCCGGTGGTGTTTCAATTGCGCCGATGGTCACGGAAAGTCACACCCAAACAGATGCTCATAAGTTGTACACATTGCAAATGACATACCCGCAATCATCGACGACGGTCTTGCCGGACGTGTACAATTTTGTGCAAAGTACAAAGCAACAATTTCTGGATGATTATAATTCCGTGACTGACGCCGAGGCGCGGGATTTTCCGGCGGAGGCGCTTGCGTACAACTTGACCGTGACCACGCGTGTGGCGACCTCGACGAACACAGTGACATACATTATCGAAGCATATCAGTTTGAAGGTGGGGCACACGGCGCGACGACGGAAACGACGTTTACGTACGACAAAACGGGAAAACTCATCACTCTCGACGATGTGTTCATAAAACCATATTTGCCGACAGTGGCATTACTTGCTCGGCAATATTTCACGACTATACTCGGAGACAATTCGCAGGCGGACATGATTGACTCCGGCACGGAAGCGACCACGACAAATTTTTCATTGTGGTATTTGACACCGTCGACCATCACGTTTATTTTTGGCGAGTATCAAGTCGCGCCGTATTCCTCCGGCATTTTGGAATTTCCTTTACAAAAATAATAACACAAAATCCTTCA
>CAIXDB010000008.1 GCA_903918125.1 uncultured bacterium
CCGCCTTCCGGTGGCACTCCATAGCGAAACGCTTCGAGAAACATTTCGATTTTCTTCGGATCCATCTTCCACAATCGCACATGCTCGAGAAGTTGTTCATAGTTATTGATACGTCTCCCTCCCGAAAGCCATTCCCTTCCTCGACCGATGAGATCGACTCCTTCGTTATATTCAGGATTCTCAGGGTTTGGGTACACGTAAAACGGCTTTTGTCTCGTTGGGTACCCATACACAAACACAAAGTCAGAGCCTGTCTCTTCTTTTATAATGTGTGAAATATCAACTTCGTCTTGAGAACTGAGATCCTTGTCACCTCGTGGGTCGCGTCCTGTCTTTGCGAGAATTTTTTCTTGCGCCTCCACCAGCGAGAGTGTGGGGGTCTTGTCGATCATGACTGGTAATTCAACACCGAGAAATGCGATCTCATGAGCGCCTCGTTGTGCGACCGAATCCAGTATATATCGAACCGTTTGCTCGATCATATCGCGTACATCGGTCCATGATTCGATGAACGCCATTTCAGCATCGAGTGACACGACTTCGGTAAGATGACGTGTTGTTTGGCTCGGCTCTGCGCGAAATATTTTGTTGACCGAAAACACTCGTTCAAATGCGGTCATCACGATCTGTTTGTACAATTGGGGCGATTGACTCAGATATGCTTCTTTGTCGAAGTATTGTATCTTGAATACTTCTGCGCCACCTTCTGCCGTTGCGGGAACGATTGCAGGAGCTTGAAATTCGAAAAAGTCGTTTGACTTCATGAACTCTCGAAATGAATCTATGATGACTGCCTGTACTTTGAAAATCGCTTGATTGCGCGGATGTCGAAGAGTGAGTGCGCGGTGGTCGAGTTCAGTCGTGAGGTCGAGATTATAACCGCCAACCGACATATCAAACGGGAGCGGTTCTGCACGAGCAAGGATACTAATTTTTTTGATCTCGAGTTCGAGCATACCGTTTTGAACACCTTCGTTGATATTCTTTTTGGGACGCTCATTCACCATCGCGTCGATGTGTACTACATACTCGAGCCCCAATTCCTTGGCAATTTCAATCGCACTGCTACCGGGCAATGCTACGCCCTGCACAGACCCCGAGCGATCGCGAATGTCGAAGAATACGAGCTTCCCCTGATCACGCCGGACCGTAATCCATCCTTTTACGACAACCTCTTGTCCTATGTGGTCTTGTAACTCTCCTATCAGTGTACGTTGCATATATCGCATTGTAGCAAAAAAGAAGACAATAATGAACCGACCCCGGCACAGAGCATTGGGATTGTTCGTTTTCTATCACTTTCTTGTCCGCTAGACTTTTCCATTTGCTGTAAAAAGTAAACAATCCCAGACTTACGCCACGGAGAGAGTTTACTCTTATGCTATAGTATATCCTTGTTTTTTAGGTGACTATGTGAAATCGGAACATCATTGGAGCAAGAAATCTCGTAGTTCCGGAAATTCAACGGTTCCCATGTGTTGGAGTATGAAGTGTCCCTTCCCTGTAAATTCTTTGACGCTTAGTCCGGGCACAGTGTTCTTCAATGTCTCGCAGGAGGTGAGTTCTTCTTGATCGTCATCATCCGAGATAAAGACAGTGAGATCTTTTGTTCTTTCGGCTATCGTTGCATCTATCGAAAAATCAAAAAATCCAGTCGTCAGCTCTTTGTTTGGATCGAGCCACGGAGCTACCAATACGACCCTACCGACTTTTTCGTTGTGTTCACTGAGCCAACGGACCAAAAATCCTCCGCCTAG
>CAIXDB010000009.1 GCA_903918125.1 uncultured bacterium
ATCAAACGCACACTGGCCAACTTTGGCATCAACGTCGAAATGGATGAGATTTCCATTGGACCATCGATCACTCGCTACGCGCTGAAACCCGCTGAAGGGGTCAAACTCTCTCGCATCGTCGGATTGCAGAGCGACTTGTCACTGGCTTTGGCCGCTCACCCGATCCGCATCGAAGCTCCGATCCCTGGCAAATCCCTGGTCGGTATCGAGATTCCAAACAGCGTCAAAACGACCGTCGGTCTCGGCTCGCTCCTAGGAGCACCCGATTTCCAAAATTCAGAAAAGCCACTCTTGGTCTGTCTCGGCAAAGGCATTTCCGGAATGTCTTATTTTGCAAACCTAGCCAAAGCTCCGCACTTACTCATCGCCGGCGCCACCGGTTCTGGAAAATCAGTTACTATTCACGCTGTCATTGCTTCTCTCCTCTATCGCAATTCGCCGGACAATTTGAAATTCATTATGGTTGACCCAAAACGTGTCGAGCTAACACTCTATAATAAGATACCGCACCTGCTGACACCGGTTGTGACTGACGCCAAGAAAACCATTTTGGCTTTGAAATGGGCGGCCAAAGAGATGGATCGCCGTTACGACATTCTGCAAGCCGAATCTTTGCAAAACATCGAGTCATATCACAAAAATGTGGTTGAGCCGGAAATGAAGAAAATGCGAAACAAACCTCGTGGCAGTGAGTCTGAAGAAAAACAAATCGAGACAATGCCTTATATTGTCATTGTTATCGACGAGTTGGCCGACATTATGCAAGCCTATCCGCGCGAACTGGAGTCAGCTATCGTTCGTCTGGCCCAAATGTCCCGCGCCGTCGGTATTCACCTGATTCTTTCCACACAGCGTCCATCAGTCAATGTTATCACCGGACTCATCAAAGCCAACATTCCTTCTCGTATCGCTTTACAAGTCTCTTCGCAGATCGACTCGCGCACCATTTTGGACATGTCTGGCGCGGAAAAACTTTTAGGCGCAGGAGATATGCTCTATCTTGGCGGTGAAATGTCACAGCCTCAGCGTATTCAGTCGGCCTACATCTCCGAAACAGAGGTTAAGGCGATTGTTAAATACCTGGTCGACAGTTACGCCAACGAAATTCCAAACGAAATCGACCTCAACAGCAAAGCTGGAGAAAAAAATCCAATCTTTGAAGCCACAATGGATATGGACAGCGAGGAAAAAATTGAGGACGAAGACGAGCTGTATGACGATGCCAAACAAACTGTCATTTCGGCTGGCAAAGCCTCGACATCTTACCTCCAACGCAAGCTTGGTGTCGGCTATGCTCGCGCTGCCCGCCTGATCGATATGCTCGAGGAACGCGGAGTTATTGGCGCAGGCTCAGGCGCCAAACCACGTGAAGTTTTGGAAGGTAAAGTCAGTGAAAACGCAACTACCGACGACACTATTAATTAAAATGATTCCAGTTTGAAAATTGAGAATTGGAAATTGAAAATTATTATCATGAATCGCAATGCTCTATCGATGATGAGGACAGGCGCGCTGTCACTTTTGGCAGTAGTGATTTTGGGCTACTCCATTTTCCAGGCTCAAAAACTGATTGCCGGACCAATTATAAATATTTCTACTCCGCAAAACGGCGCTACCTACAACCAGACATTGATTGAAATCGACGGCCAAGCCAAAAACACCGCATACATATATATAGACGATCGGCAGATGTTTACCGACAAGGACGGGAACTTCAGTCAAGAACTCCTGCTCTCCCCTGGCTACAACGTGGTCAAACTGGATGCTTTCGATAAGTTTGGCAAGCAAACCGAAAAAAAACTGCAGTTAGTTTTAAAAGAATATTAGAAAATAATGAACAAATATTTTCGCTTCATATTAACCCTTATTGTCTGCTGTTACTTTTGGCATTATGCCTCAACCTACACCGACTGGCATTTTATAGATTGGGTCAATTTGATTTTCCACGAAGCCGGACACAGTATCTTCTTTTTTATGGGTGAGTTTATAAAGATCTTGGCCGGTAGCGGTTTCCAGGTTGCTCTGCCACTTCTAATTTCCATTTACTTTTTTATTAACAAACAAAAAATTTCCGGCGCAATCTGTCTGCTGTGGGTCGGTCAAAACCTCCTGAATGTTTCTATTTACGCCGGCGATGCTATTGTGATGCAACTGCCCCTACTGGGTGGTGACAATGTTATTCACGACTGGAATTATATTTTGACCAATCTTGGAATACTGAAAAACACCGCTCTAGTCGCTTCGGTTATTTACAATGTCGGAATGCTATTTATAATAATCGGCTCGATTTTGGCACTCTACTTCTCACTGACTTACAAAGAAAAAGACAAATCTTTACTCTGGACCACAAACAACCTACCTGGTGGTAGCCTCTAGTCAATGTGATATAATACTGACGATTAATAACTAAGCCAAAATAAAATGAAAAAAGGAAAAAAGGAAA
>CAIXDB010000010.1 GCA_903918125.1 uncultured bacterium
CTCGTACAAATGGCTTCGGCCCGACTCTATCGCAAGATAGAGGAAAAAATAGAAAAACTCAAGGTAGCAATGCCTTGAGTTTTTCTATTAAACCTCGAAAATTAACATCATTCATATGGCCTATTTGTCGCTGGAAATCTACACCCTGACCATCCTGCTCAAAACCAATATTTGCACCGACATAACAAAACCATATTTCTTTTTCATGAAAAAATGGAATCTCTAAAATATCCTTAATAGCAACTTTCTTACCATTCCATGTTTGAAAATCTTTTTTCATACAAATTTATGGTATCACTTTCCGTTTTCTTTAACATCCACATCTTGCAAAATAAGTTGTGCTTTATACATTACTTTTGGTCAACTCAAACACACCGAGTTCAAACAATATCGTGCGCCGGTGGCGGTCGGACCGTCGTCGAATTTGTGGCCGAGATGCGAGTGACAGCGCGCGCAAAGCACTTCGACGCGATGCATGCCGAGCGAGTCGTCGTCCTGCTCGATAACCGCGCCGGGAAGCGCTTGGTCAAACGACGGCCAGCCGGTGCCCGACTCGAATTTGGCGTCCGACGCGAATAGCGGGTTACCGCAAGCGACACATTTGAACACGCCGTCCGCATCCGGTTTGGCCAGCTTGCCGGAAAATGGCGCTTCGGTCCCCTTGCCACGCAAAACAGCATACTGCTCGGGCGTCAGCACGTTCTTCCACTCTTCTTCAGTTTGTGGCATGGGTTTATTCATATATTGTTTTGTTTCAAAAGGTTTGCGAAACGCTCCTGCACCTTCTCCAATTTCGGATTAATGACGAGCTGACAATACGGTGCGTCGGGATGGTGGGCAAAATAGTCGCGATGGTAGTTTTCGGCATCATAAAAGTCGGTCAGTGGCACGACTTCGGTCACGATTGGCGCGCCAAGCGAATTCGAGGCGTTGGCATCGGCGATGAACCTCTCCGAGGAGCTTTTCTGCTCCGGCGTGGTGTAAAAAATGGCTGAACGATACTGCGTACCGACATCGTTTCCCTGCCTGTTGACGGTCGTCGGGTCGTGACTGCCGAAAAAGACCGTCAACAAGTCGGTGTACTTCACCAGCGTCGGGTCGTATTCAATATACACAACTTCGGCGTGCCCTGTCGTGCCGGAGCTGACCTGGTCGTACGTCGGATTCGGCATCGTTCCGCCGGCATACCCGGGCTTGACCACACTCACTCCGCGGAGCATCTTGAACACAGCTTCGGTGCACCAAAAGCACCCGCCACCAAACACAGCTATTTCTTTAGCTTTGTCATTCATCCCAACAGTATAGCATGATCGACCTTTCTACTTCACCAAATGCTTTGCGCGCAGTTCGTTTAGAATCTTGCACGGTTCGACGAGACGCGGGTCGACGATGGTGTAAAAAATATTCAATCCCTCGCGACGTGCCTTAACTAAGCCATTGTGGCGCATGAGAGCCAAATGCTGGGAAAGATTGGATTTTGGCAAGCCGGTGCGTTTTAAAAGCTCCTCGACGCCCATTTCTCCCGCCTTGAGCAGATTAAGGATCTCAAGTCTCTTGGCATTTGCCAAAATTTTGTAAATTTCTGCGTTTTTCTCATAAATCTCCTGCGCATGCGTTAATTTCTTCATATTTTTTATAAAAATTATTGATAATTTCGAACCTACTATATTACTACACCTACATATGTGCGTTTATTTCATACCGCATTCATATGGACATTTTATACTATAAATTGACATCGCGTGCAACATGCTGTCGAACTCCGTTTTTTTGATTTATCCACTTCTCCGACACTGTTTGTATTTGATATAGTAGTCAGACAATTATTAAGGGTTACTAATCATCTTACAACTTCATGGCTACAAAAAAAAGTACTGCGCGGACGGAAAGTTTGGTAAAAAGCATTCAGAAACGCGATGGTTCCATCGTTCCATTCGACACGGAGAAAATCGCCGGTGCGATACATAAAGCCATGGTTGCTTCAAACGAAGGCTCACAGAAGGAAGCCGAGCTTGTTGCCAATAAAGTCCTCGCCGACGCCGTGCGTATCACCAAAAAATACAAAAACTTCATCCCGACCGTCGAAGGTATCCAGGATACCGTCGAAAAAGAGCTTATACTTTCGGAATACGTTGCCACGGCAAAGGCGTATATATTATACCGCGCAACTCGTACAAAAGCACGCCAGCAGTCCGAGATCGTTCCACAGGAGATTAAAGACAAAATCGCCGAGTCGAGCAAATATTTCGTTTCGCCATACCAAGAATTCATTTTCTACCAGTTCTATTCGCGTTGGCGAGAGGAGCTCGGTCGTCGAGAGACGTGGGCAGAGGCTATAGACCGTTTCATGGACTATATGAAGGAAAATATGGGCAACAAGCTGACCGCCGCGGAATACGCCGAGACGCGTGAGGCGATTTTGAAACAGGAAGTCTGCCCGTCAATGCGACTGCTCTGGTCGTCCGGTAAGGCGTGTCGTCGAACCAACGTCACGGCGTACAACTGCGCCTACATCGCGCCGACGTCGTGGCGCGACTTGTCCGAAATTATGTACGTCTCGATGTGCGGAGCCGGGTGCGGTTTCTCCGTTGAACCGGAAAACGTCGGCAAGTTCCCGCAAATTCAAAAGCAAACCGGTAAAATGGCGCCGAAAATCGTGGTTGAGGACGACAAAGTGGGCTGGTGCGAAGCATTTGTCAAAGCCTGCGAGGTGTGGGAGAAAGGTATGGATGTGGAAATCGACTACTCGAAAATCCGTCCGGCTGGTGCAAAACTCTCCACCATGGGCGGTCGCGCATCCGGTCCTGACCCGCTTCGCGAGGCGTTGCAATTCGCTCGACGCAAAATGCTCGCCAAGCAAGGTCGCCGACTGTCGACACTCGACCTACACGACATCATCTGCCAGATAGGCCTCGTGGTGGTTGCCGGCGGGGTGCGTCGCTCGGCCTTGATTTCCCTTTCCGCTTTTGACGACACCGAAATGCGCGATGCCAAAAAAGGCGCATTCTGGCAGACCAACGGTCAACGCTCGATGGCAAACAACTCGGCCGTGTACGAAAGCAAACCGTCGGCGGAGGAATTCCTTGAGGAATGGACAGCGCTCGTCACGTCGCACGCCGGCGAGCGAGGCATTTTCAACCGCGCAGGACTCGAGGCGCAAGTCCCCGCTCGACGTTGGGCGCAGTTAAAGGATGCCAAGCAAGTTGGTATGAATCCGTGTGTCACATCCGACACATGGGTCACAACTGCCGAAGGAGCAAGACAAGTGAAAGATCTGATCGGAAAATCTTTCAAAGCGGTAATCAATGGTGAGACACATGATTCTCTTGGATTTTTTGAGACCGGATACAAAAAAGTATTTGAAATAAAAACTGATCGCGGATTTGCGTTCAAATCAACGGATAATCACAAAGTGCTCACCACTGACGATTGGAAAGAAGTTAAAGATTTAAAACCGGGAGACACTGTTAAACTGCATCATCATTCGCATTTCTCATGGTCAGGCAAAGGCACAGAAACGGAAGGATGGCTTCTCGGCAGTTTGTTGGGAGATGGCAATATAGAGAAAGACGGCGATGCAAATCTTGATTATTGGGGAGACAATCGAGAGGTCATGCGCTCGTACGCAGTTTCTGCTATTCATACCGCAGTCGGAGCTCGAGATGATCTCGGCAGTCATGGTAGTTCAGCTGTTGCGTACGCTCGAGTTCAATCACGAAAATTAGGGGAGCTTGCCTCATCCAGAGGTATGACTAATGCATTCAAAAAAGTTACCGACAACATCGAACAATCATCTTCCACATTTTATGAAGGTTTTCTGCGAGGATGGTTTGATGCTGACGGTTCGGTGCAAGGCGATCAGAAAAAAGGCGTGAGTGTTCGACTAACTTCCGCTTCCCTGCCATGTCTTCACAGAGCGCAACGAATGCTCGCCAGACTTGGGATCATGAGTTCGGTGTATGAATCGCGTCGGGATGCCCAAGTTCGCATGCTTCCCGACGGTCATGGAGGAAAAAAGGGATACGAGTGCCAGGCATATCACGAGCTTGTCATTTCAAAAAGCAACCTGTCCATATTTGCCGACCGTATCAATTTTATTGAGAGTGCAAAACGATCAAAGCTCAGTGAATTGTTGAAAAATTACCACCGTCCCGCATACAAGGAATCATTCACGGCAACCGTGACATCGATTACGCCCGTTGGAAACGAAACGGTGTATGATTGCACCGTACCCGGACCTCATGCATTTGACGGAAATGGATTTGTGTTACATAATTGTGGAGAGATTTATTTGCAATCCAAACAATTCTGTAACTTAACCTCGATTGTCGTTCGACCGCACGACACGATGGAGACACTCACGAAGAAAATCCGTATCGCCACGCTCATCGGTACGTATCAAGCGACACTGACCAATTTTGAGTACCTGTCGAAGGAATGGAAGGAAAATTGCGAGAAGGAACAGTTGCTCGGGGTGTCCTTGACCGGCTACTACGACAACAAAATCGTCCGCAACGACGCGAACCTCCGCGCCCTCCGCGACGAGTCCGTCAAAGCGAACAAAAAATACGCAAAACGTTTCGGTGTGAACGAGTCGACCGCCATCACCTGCGTCAAACCGCATGGCAACTCGGGACAGCTCCTCGGTGTCGGCTCCGGCATGCACACATGGTACTCGCACTATTACATTCGTCGCGTGCGCATTTCCGCCAACGACCCGCTTCTAAAGCTCGCACAGGACCAAGGAGTGCCTGTGAAGCCCGAAGTCGGCTATTCGACCTCCAATGCCTCCACAATGGTCATGGAGTTCCCGTGCAAGGCTCCCGAGGGCGCGATAGTGAACAAAGACGTCACTGCGCTCGAGTTGCTCGAGGAGTGGAAACGCTTGAAAAATAATTTCACCGAGCACAATCCGTCGTCCACTATTTATGTCGGCGATGACGAGTGGATTGCCGTGGCGGACTTCGTGTACAAAAACTGGGATATCGTCGGCGGATTGTCGTTCCTGCCGCGCAACGACCACGTCTACCAGCTCGCGCCGTACGAGGAAATCGACAAGGCGGAATACGAGCGACGAGTCAAGCTTCTCAAGCACATCGACTTCTCAAAGCTCATGCTGTATGAAAAAACCGACCAGACCATCGGCGCCAAAGAGCTCGCCTGCGTCGGTGGCGTCTGCGAGATCGCATAAAATAAATAGTACCAGGTACATATTATTTTAGAAATATGTACCTGGTACTATTTTTACGCATTCACTTTTGACTCGGTTTGTCGAACTTCTTTGTGGAGCATGTGGCCGGCGGTGTCGAGGTCGTAGATGGTGAGCGCGCCGAAGGGAATTTCGACGTGTTCAATCCCCTCGTCAGAAATGTTTTCGATGTATTTGGTGATGGCGCGGAGCGAGTTGCCGTGCGCCACGACGAGCACGTTCTTGCCTTCTCTGAGCAACGGCAAAATGTTGTCAAGGAAAAACGGCACCGCACGCTCGTAGACCATTTTGAGCGTCTCGCCGTGTGGCACCGGGTAGTCCCAGCCACGTCGCAGTTTTTCGAATACTTCATCGCCGAGAAGTTTTTGCATATCCCATTTGTTCTTGCCGGTATAGTCGCCATAGTCGCGCTCGTTCAACGCAGCGGAATGTTCGGTGGGCACCGGGCGTCCCGCTACCGATGTTGCGGTGGCTTTGCCAGCTTCCTCTTGCGACACGGTTCCTGACTCTCCACACACGTTCAGAATGCACGACAGCGTTTCAATCGCGCGCACTTCCATCGAGGCAAAGGCACAGTCGATGCGCACATCTTTAATGAGCATGCCCATGTCGCCGGATTTTTCAAAACCGTAGTCGGTCAAGTGGCTGTCGTGATTGCCGGTCCACTTGCCCAGCTTGTTCCATTCCGACTCGTGATGTCGGGCGATAATAAGTTTTCCCATCGTGTCAGTCATATGTTTCGATTATAGCAGATTGAAAATAAAAACGACAAGTACGATAAGGGCGACCTGCGAGAGCATGCCGAGCACCGGTTTATTCTGTAAGTTTTTCCCGGACTGAATCCACATATGAAAACGCTGGAGTGTGATGAGCGGTTCGTGTCGCCATTTCATATAGACAAATTGAAGCGCGTCTGGAGTCATGGCACCGATAGCTCCGCACAGAACGGCCAGAAACGGGATGTGCAAGAAGAATGCGAACGCGAGTAGTGCAAGCGCCAGACCGAGCACAGCGTCCGCGCCAATCTTGACAAGGTCATGGAGAAAATCTCGATTTAATTTGATGTCGTTGTTTAACACATTTTCCTTATCTTCTTCAACGCTGGCGAGCGGATAGTCCCAGTGCGGAATGGCATCGAGGAGAAAATGACTGGCAAAACCAAGCGCAAAAGCACCGACAGGATGTGTCGGCACGAGCACAGCGAACGCGGCTCCGGTAACGGCGTGGGTGGTGAGAGTCATATATATAGTATGTCACACTTGTAACATTTTTGGGAAATTGTGGTATGATGTAGATATGACATACATAATCATCGCAATCATAGTAATTATAATCTTGTGGCTCGTTGTGGCCTACAACGGGTTGGTTCGCAGTCGCACGCAGGCGCAGGAAGGTTTTTCGGACATCAACGTCCAGCTCAAACGCCGATATGATTTGATTCCAAACCTTGTCGAAACGGTCAAGGGATATGCGTCCCACGAGGCAGGCGTGCTCGAGGCGGTGACAGCGGCCCGCACGACCGCCATGCAGGCGACCGGTGATGCAAAACTGGCAGCAGAAAATGCGCTGTCCGGCACGCTCAAGTCGCTCTTCGCCGTTTCCGAAAATTATCCGGACTTGAAGGCCAATCAAAACTTCCTCTCGCTCCAAAACGAGCTAACCGACACGGAAGATAAAATCCAAGCCGCACGACGTTTCTACAACGGCATGGTTCGCGACCTCAACATCAAAATCCAAACGTTTCCGACGAGCATGTTCGCGAGTTCTTTCGGCTTCACCAAAATGGACTTCTTCGGCGGTGACTTGACCGATGCCGAGAAAGCACCGGTGCAAGTAAAATTCTAAATCTATGGCGACAAATTTATATGATTATCAGTCGGCAAATGTTCGACGTACATGGCTTTTATTCCTCGTGTTTTTCATCGTGGTCGTCGGCATCGGCTATGTGTTTTCGCAAGCATACGGCGATCCGAGTTTTCTCGTCTTCGCAGTTATTTTCACCGTCGTGTACTCTCTCATCAGCTACTATTCGTCGGCAACTATTGCCTTGAAACTTGCTCGTGCGCAAGAGGTTCAGAAATCCGACAACCCGATGTTGTATAATATCGTCGAGAACTTATGCATCGCCGATGGACTGCCGATGCCGAAACTATATGTGACGCCGGAAATGCAAATCAACGCCTTTGCCACCGGTCGCGACGAGAAACATTCGGCTGTGGCGGTAACCGCCGGCGCACTACAGCGACTTGATAAAAATGAGCTGACCGGAGTGCTCGCACACGAACTCTCGCACGTCAAAAACCGTGACATTCTCGTGTCGACCGTTGCGGCAATTCTCGCCGGTATCGTTTCGCTTGCTGCGGATGTGTTTCTGCGCTCGATTTTTTTTCGAAACATCGGCGGTATGGGCGGCGGACGCGGACGCAACAACGAAGCGCAGGAAATTTTCTTCATCGCCGGTATCGTGCTTTCCATCCTCGCACCGATCGGTACGATGCTCATCCAGCTCGCCATTTCCCGTCGTCGCGAATCGCTTGCCGATGCATCGGGTGTACTCCTCACCCGCTATCCCGAAGGATTGATTTCCGCTCTGCAGAAAATCGCCGTTGACGCGACACCGATGGCAAGCGCCAAAGACTCCACCGCCCACATGTGGCTCGACACGCCGTTCAAAGGCAAGGGCGCATCATGGTGGCACACACTTTTCGCCACCCACCCGCCGATCGAACAACGCATCGCCGCTCTGCAAGCATTAAAAATGTAAATAAAAAAAAACGCCCCGCAAGTCGTGTGTGACCTGTGGGGCTTCTATTAACCTTTTTTATTCCAAATCAATTTTGTCTAAATCTTCTGGAGTTGGAGGAGTCAACAACCGGGCAGTTCTGGAATAATCTTCATAGGCACACCAGATTGTTCGTCCTTCCACATGTGGGTAAAATCCCCCGTCCACAAAACGACCACAATGATGTTGGAGACGCATCTCTGTTCCAGCGATTCCAAAAACATATGTAAGGTGAGTCGTTCCTCCACTACTACACATAGAATGGACAGCATCCTGGACTTGCCCTGCCGGTTCACCAAGAAACTCCTCAGGAATTGAAAGCGTAACGGGCTCAGTCAGATTGTTTGTCTGTCTCAAAACCCAAATAACAACCCTCCTTGCAAACCCTGTTACACCTCTTGATACTGCGATGAGGTATTCCAGACTCCTCATCTGCTTATCGGTCAACCGTGGCGGTTTGTAACCTTTAGATTCTTCACTATCCCTTTTAAAGGGCATATTGTTCTCCTGGCGATAATATAAACATAGAAACGATAAAAAAGCAATTGGTTTTCTTTTTGTCAATTCTTCGTCAGTTTTTCCAATCGTGCGATATCTTTCTCTATACTTTTCAAACCCATTTCGAAAAATTTCGGGTCGGACGTATCGATTCCCGCTTTTTTGAAAATATTTTCCGGACTCATCGAACTTCCGGCGCAGAGAAACTCCTCGATGTTTTTTGCGTAGCTTGTATCTCGCTTCCAATGTTCAAACAACGCGCGAGAAATGAGCTGACCGTAGGCGTACGAGTAGACGTAGAAAAACCGGCGAATATGCGACCATTGCACAAAGAAATATCCGTCATCTTCCGTTACGTCGACCGTATCTCCGAGATACGCTCGCATGTGCTTACTCATCAGTTTTGCAATATCCTCTTTCGGCACTTGTCCTTTCTCGCGGATTTGCTTATGTAACTCGAGTTCAAAATTGAAACACGCAACCTGTCGAAATATGGTTTGTACATCGCCTCGAATTTTATTATGAAGCAAAATAATTTGCTCATCCTTTTCCAAATAACGTTCAAGTTCCTCGCCGACCGCTTGCTCGAAGAACGTGCTGGCGACTTCGGCAACCGCAGTTGAATGTCCCATGTATTGCGGTGGTTGTGACTTCGACAATTCTCCGTGTATTGCGTGACCCATTTCGTGTGCCAATGTTTCGACGGAGTTGATATCACCGACGTGGTTCAATAAAACATACACTGGCAACTCGCCCATGCCCCAACAAAATGCTCCGCCGGATTTTCCTTTTCTTGGACTGACATCAATCTGACCATTCGCGAGAAAAGTATCAAAAAGTTGTGCATATTTCGGGTCTATTTTTGCAAACGTCTCGCGAACAATTTTCACCGATGTATCAAAATCAAATTTCTTTTTCACTTCACCGATTTTTGCAGCACGGTCGGCATACGTAAGTTTTTTCTCTTTCAGAAGTTTGGCGTGCAATCTGTAGAATCGTTTGCTGATTGTAAAATATTTTGTCACTGTCGCAACCAATGCTTCGACAGTCTTTTCATCCGTTTCATCTCCGAGCACCGTCGCACTGTACGGTTTTTCATACCCGCGACGTTCATCGAGCACTTTTTTGTAGTTGTAGACTGCATTCATTTCAGCTTCGGCAAAATGAGAAATCGATTTTACCGTTTCGCCCATTTTCGCGTACAATTCTCGACGCTCTTTTTTTGGCAAATCGGAAAACATTGAGCTCGCTTTTGTAAACGGAATTTTTTCGCCACCGTATTCAACCATCTGTTCTTCAAGCAATTTTTCCTGACCATCAACCCACATGCGGTAGCTTGTCTGCGATAACAAATCAATAACCTGTTCCTCACCTTCCGGCAAATCAAACTTGGCATGTTTAAAAATTCGTTCGAGCTCGTATCGACGCGACGCAAGTGAAGGTAATGCCAAAAATTTCTTCTGTTCTTTCTTTGGAATTTTTGCGATTTTCAAAGAGAAAAAAGTTATTTTATTAACCGCTTTTGTCAGTCGTTCGCTATATTTCGTCGAAAAGCCTTCCGCGATGCTGTCACTTGAATTCAGTCGAGAGCGCAGAGCAAAATACCACCACGGTTTGCTTTTGTTCAGTTCGCGTTGAAGTTTTTCTTCGTCTGCAAAAGCTCGCGCCAACTTTTCCGGTGTCGCGGTGAAATCCGCTTTTTTATATTTTCGTTCGAAATCGGTACATAGTTTTTCTATCGTCTTCAAATCCGCTTCGATTCGCGGGTCTTTTTCGTTCTTGTACAACAACGTCAAATCCCATTCGGTTTGTATATTCATGCGTTTGAGCATACCATCCGTGGTAAATTTTTTCAACGTTTATTTTCTACTGTTGCGGTGCTTCAACAGCCACCGTGCGGAGCGTGTCAATCAAATTGGCCGAGTGAAAAAAGTTCGGCAGGTTGCTCTGCCAACCCTTGACACTCGTATCGACATCGGGTAATACCCCATTCATTTCAATCGGCTGGTTGTCGTCGCGCAAAGTCAAACTGTTCACGAGAAGCAGCGAGTATGTCGTGGTTGGGTCGATGACCGCGGTCAAAGGATACGTGTTTTCGACGCTTCCCCATCCGCGCGTTTTTGTGCCGACGACGTGCGCGATGTTTTGTCGCTTGAGTGTGGCGGTCAAAAGCTCGGCGGTCGATTGCGTTTGTCCATCGGTCAGTACGGTGTATTCTTTGTAGCGATCAAGCTCGGCAAACTTTGGCGTGACCGTGCGTTGCGGTTGATAGTCGCCCTGATGATACAAATCGAACGCGTACTGATTTTCTCCGAGAAACAGTCCGAGAAAATATTGCGGAAAGGTCAGGTCACCGCCGATATTCCCGCGCAGGTCGAGAATCATACTCGAAAGTCCCGGTGTCGTGCTCGCCGAATCCACCGCGCGGGCAAATTCACCGATGGTTGTCGGTGAGATTTTGTCGATGTCGAGATACAATGTCGAGCCGTACACATGCGCAAAAACCGTCGGCTCAACTTGCGACTGGTCGTATGTCGTTTTGGAATTCGCGTTGCCGAGCACTGTGTACGCGTACGATGCTTGCTTCAACTCGGCCTGCGCCGCGGTCGACGTGGCATGCGCGAGCTCGGCTTGTTTTTGTTTGAATGCATCGGCAATTTGCGCCGGAGTCGCGCCTTTTTGCACGCCGAGGTTTTGATACAAATCGTTTGACGGGTTGACGTTGGCGACAGTTTGGCGGAGTGCCGTCACTTGCGCGGTGGAAAAAAGTTCGTCGCGACCGGCCGGTATGAGGTTGTACAGCGCCACGATGAGCGTGTTCTCAGCAAGTTGTTTGCGCGCGTCACTCGATGTGGCATTCTGCATCGCTGACTCGAGCATATCCGCCGTAGCGGTGCGTGTGGTCGTGGCAAGCGCCGGCACACTCGGATCGTTCTCCGCTTTTTGCAAAGACAATTGAAACAGTTGCGACAAATCCGCGTCGGTCGTCTGTTTCCAATAATTTTGTTTGATGGCGTCAAACGCTTCCATGTCGAAACGTACGTACGGGTCGCGCTCGGCTTGCGTTTTGTATTGTGCATTCGACACCGAATGTGCGTGCCAGTATCCGGCACCGACGACCGCGACGACAATTGCAAGAATCGCGACAGGGGTAACAATAAATCGTTTCATACAAATACTATATCACAACTCGACTATTTATATTCCCCGTTTTCTGCTACGATTGCCGAATGGAAAACTCTGGAAACGAAATGATGTGGGACGTCATCGTGGTCGGTGGCGGACCGGCGGGCATGATGACGGCGGGACGCGCCGGCGAGCTTGGTGCGCGAGTATTGCTTCTCGAAAAAAACGACACCCTCGGCAAAAAACTTCTCATCACCGGCGGTGGCAGATGCAACGTGACGAACGCACAACTCGACACGCGAAAATTTTTGGAAAAATACAAAAGCAACGGCAAATTTTTGTTCTCGGCTTTCTCGCAATACGGCGTGCAAGAAACGCTCGACTTTTTTCACACGCACGGCATGGATACAAAAATTGAAAACGAATTGCGTGTGTTCCCCGTATCGAACTCGGCACAATCGGTCTGGGACGTGCTTGTTGAACAGATGAAAAAATACAACGTGACCGTATTGTCGAACTCGCCGGTTGTCGACATTGTGCGCGAACATGACAAGCTTGTCGGAGTGAGATTAAAAAGTGGCACAGGTAACCAAAAAATAATTCGCGGAAAAAATATCGTTATCGCCACCGGTGGCACTTCGCGTCCGGAAACCGGCTCGACCGGCGACGCATACGCTTGGTTGCGCTCGCTCGGGCACACTGTTATCGAGCCGGTGCCGTCACTCGTTCCCATCGCCGTCAAAGATGCATGGGTGAAAAAACTTGCCGGCCTCACTTTACCGGACGTCAAAATCACACTGTTGCAAAATAACCAAAAACAACAGGTGGCGAAAGGCAAAATTCTGTTCACACACGTCGGTGTGAGCGGGCCGATGATTCTGAACATGAGTCGGGATATAGGCGAGTTGCTCAAATACGGTGACGTGCAAATCTCGCTCGACGTCCTGCCCGCACTCGACCACAGCATGTTGAACACACGCCTGCAAGAAATTTTCCGCGAACACGACAAGAAAAAATTCCGCAACTCACTCGGCTCGCTCGTGCCGTCTGGACTTGCGCCGATTGTTGTCGACCTCTCGGGCATCCACGGCGACACACCGTGCAACAGTGTCACGCGCGAGGAACGCTTGCGACTTATCGACACATTGAAAAATATTCCACTTCACGTCGACCACTTGCTCGGCGCGGACAAAGCCATCGTCACGAGCGGTGGCGTCTCCCTCGACGAAGTTGATTTCAAAACAATGCGCTCGCGCCTTTTTCCAAACCTCTACCTCGTCGGCGACATTCTCAACATCGACCGCCCTTCCGGCGGGTACAGCCTCCAACTCTGCTGGACAACCGGATGGGTGGCGGGAAGTTCTATTTATCCTCCCCTGTTTTAAAATTCAGATTTGGTGGTGTCACTTTACTTTGCCCTCCGCCATATTGTGATTGAATTTTTTGGACAACAGGTTCTTTCAATTCTGCAAATACCATCATAGCTATCGGGTCTTTGAATTTTAATTTAACTCTAAAATTACCAACATTTTTTATTTCCAATACAACAACATGTGGCATTTCAAAAGTACCATCGGCAATGGAAGCGGTGATGTGTGTGGTTATGCCGAGTCTGGCTACCGTACTTCTTCCATCCAAAATAGCTAGCACGTCGACAGGAGTTTGTATCGCCTCGTATGTGGCACCGAGAATAAAAGCGTCCGGCTCCAAATAAAATTCCTCTTTCGTCAAGTCAACTTCTTTGTATTTAAGTTGAGCTGGAGAATTTATTTCAACAGTCTGATTTGGTTCAGGAATGAGAATATCTTTCGCGAGATGAATGCGCAATCCTACCGGCCGAATATTTTTCTTATTGAATTCCGGCAGTACAATTATTTTGCCTTCGTCTATGTAACGTTCGATTGTTTGGTGAGATAGATACATTTTTTTGTTTTATAAATAATAAGCGAATAATTATTCTTTTGTTTTCATCAGTTCCTCCATCACCACATCCACCTGTCGGTGAAGTTCGTCGAGTGTGCCGTTGTTTGTGAAAACGTGGTTGGCGTGAGTGATGCTTGCCGCCAAGTTATTTTTATTCGGGTCGGTTTGTTTCATTTCAAACTCTTGTTCGGCTTTAAATTGTTCAAACGTGACATTGTCTTTTTCTCCGCCCCGTTTTGCGATTCGTTCGTATCTCACTTCCAAATCCGCATCGACGGCAAACTCGATACCGCCGATTGACTGAATAAACTCAACTTCCGCAACCGTGTGTTGCGGTTCAATGATGACATTTTGTCCGGTTTGGATTGCTGGTTGTGCCATCGCATACACCGCTTCCATCAATTTTGTCGGGCCTTGTGCGCGAAACTCGTTGGCAAGATTGCGTCTGTTCACTCGGTCTGGAGGGAGTCCGCGCCTTTTTAATTCACCTGCCAAAAAAGTATCTGAGACTGCGAAATGCGCGAAACCGTATTTTTCTTTCAGATACTCGACGACTGTGCCTTTGCCCGCGCCGAGTGTGCCAGTGATACCGATGATTATCATAATGTCACCAGTGTAGCACACGCATAACGGATTGAAAAATTAAAAAATGTGCGCCGGAATCATTCCGCGCAAGGCGTAGTTTTGTCGCGTAGTTTCCGGCAGTGACGTGACATCTCGCACAACATTGCGACAGTGTGCGCTTCCGCAGTTACAGATCATCTCCCAAATGTCGTCGGAGGCGATGAGTGTGGAGTAGTCAAAGGTTATTTCCTCGCCC
>CAIXDB010000011.1 GCA_903918125.1 uncultured bacterium
ACACTCGGCGCGGAGTCGGCAATGATTCCGGTGTTCCTGACAACCGGCAAAATCGACTTCTCCGCACAGCCGAAACCGAAATGGAAAACGGTCAAAGCCATTCGCATGGCGTTTACAAAAAATATGAACGAAGTTCTCAAACTCGCACAGAAAATGGACCAGAAACAGTGGGGTGCACGGTCGGCAATGTATATGGGTGGTAAAACCGAAGCGGACTGGGCGTCGACCAAAGGTAAGATGGCGTGGGGATTTCTCCTCGACCTGATTCATCATCGCGGACAGCTCTCGACGTACTTGCGCCCGATGGGCGGCAAAGTTCCCTCGATTTACGGCCCGAGCGCGGATACGCATTAAAACCTAATCACAAAAAGGATGGGCATCATCTGCGCGAGGATGATGCCCATCCTTTTTTGCGTTCCATAAGTGTGCTCTCGGTTGGAATCGAACCAACATCAAGGCCTTAGAAGAGCCCTACTCGATCCATTGAGCTACGAGAGCATACGGAAACAGTACCACAAAAAGAATTCCCTACAAACTCGGGTCGGCGGGAGTCGAGCTTGCTTGGTCGAGTGCGTCGGCGTTGGTTTGTTTGAGATTGATCGCATTCACCGTTGTCTGGAGCAGTCCCGCATTGATGGTCGGTTCTGCGCCAGTCGTACCGGTCGGTACGGAGAAAAGTGTACCGGCGTCGACACGCAGATATAAAAGGTACGACGCCACGGCAAGCGCAAGCACTGCGCACGTCGCCGTGGCGAGCATGACGAGCCAGTCGCGTTTCGGCACGATCCCCGTTCGCTCGTAGGTCGCGGACGTCATGCGTATTCCGCCAAACCATTTTTTTATTTTTTCATATTCTTGTTGCATGTTTTTTTAATTAAAATGTGCCGGACGCGCGCTATTGCGTTCTCTTCAGCACATTCATATCGATCTGCTCCTGCCACGGTCCGCCGGCCGGCGTTTGCTTGGTCGGGTCGATATTTGTCATGTCTTTTGTGTTCACAATGTCGATACCGTTCATTTTCACAACATACGGCAACGACTCGATGCGCGACGTAAACAAATACACATTCTGCCACGAACCTTTCACTTCGGCTTTGACCTGCAATACGTCCATGTTGCTCCCCGCGAGTGTCGGATCGTCCGCGAGTGAGAGCGAGTCGATGACCACCTGCAACTTGTACGTCGCGGCGGTGGACTCGAGCAACTCGATGAACGTGACGTCGCCGTCCGTCGACACGACCGAGTTGTTGACACGCGCAATGTCCGGGTTGGCGGTGGCGATAAGCGCCGCAACTGACGAGACGGCTTGCTGTTTTTGTTTTTCAACGACGAGTGTGTGACTTGAGTCGGCGATGGTTTTGTTCGTTTGAATGATGGTATTCAAACCGAAATACAGCGCGCCGAGAACAAGCGCGACCACGACGCACAATGTGATCAATATGTTTTTGTGAGAGTATGCGGTGTTCATGGTGTTTGTGTTTGAACTGACGGCGCCGTTGCGGGTTGCGGATTGCCCACGACAATATTTAAAATGAACGCGATATTTGTGTCGCGAGCCAAATCGGACACCGGCAAGTCGACGGAAGCAAACGACTGCGAATTCTGCAAAGCTTTGACGAATGCCACCAACTCATCGCGCGTCCCCGACACACCATGCACGGAAAGATTTGCGTGCGTAGCATCCGTCACTGTGTAGTCAAACTCACTCAGTTGAATTCCTTTGATGCGAGCCGCCAACACAGTGTCGAGAAACGGTTTGAACGGCGGATACACAAACGTGGTGTTCATCACTTGCAAGAGTTGGTTTGTCGACGCGATACTGTCCGACACGGTGTGGCTTGCAGTCGGTGTGTTTTGTAACATGGAAACCTGATGTGCGATTTCCTCCTGTTTGATCTGACTGATAAGCCACGACGGAAACAGAAACGCGAACGCGCACCCGACGACTGCGAGTGCGATGACACACGCGACAATCCCCACGCGCGTGTAATATTCGCGAACCAAAAGTTTTTTTAAATTGTCGGGAAGTACGTTGAACATGTTATATCAAAATGTTATTTGGCAAAGCTAAACCGACGGACGCCGCGTATCGCAGAGAATCGGCAAACGGAATTGGCGGAATGACATGCGTGACGTCGCACGCGTTCGTCCAGACGTTGCCCAAGACCGCCGGCGTGTCGTGCTCGGATGCAAGTTGCGAGACGATACTCTCGGTCACCTGCTCGCCACAGACGATAATCTGACTGATGTGTTTGTTTCTGTCGCCTAGATTTTCCTTGAGCGTGTGCCAGTACACGTACAGTTTTTTTATTTCGTGCGATAGAATGGTCAGGTCATCCTGCGGTTGGCTCGTCGTGGCGATGGTCGAGGTGAAATGCACGATGCGTCGATACGCGATGTACAAGCCGACTTTCTCCGCGCCGAAGTGAACGATGAGCCGAGTGCCTGTGTCGTGTTTCGGAATGAGGGCGCGGGCCATGGCTTCGGATTCGATTTCGAGCGAGAGGAGCGGAAGTCCGGTTTTCTGAATCGTCTCGACGTACGTGTCGATGATTTTTGTCGGCACTGCGGACACAATAACATCGACATGGTCACCGTGCCCGCCCACGTCCGCGATGCCAAAGTTAAACGACAGCTCGCTCGCCGGCAACGGCACGTTTTCCTCGATGGTAAACTCGATGGTACTGCGCACTTCTTTCGGCGCCACGCGCGGGATTTTGGTGGTAAAAAGATACGCTTTTTCCTCGGGCAGAGAAACTTTGACGTAGTTGAGGTTCAACTCTTTTTTCAGCGACTCGATGATTTTGACCACTTCGTCGGGAGAGTTGATGAAACCGGAAATAACCGCACCTTCGGGCAGAGGTCGCTCGGCAAATTTTTTGACGCGCAAATATGCGTTGTGTTTTTCAAACTGGATACATCGCACCGCCGTGTCGGAAATGGAGAGTCCGCTGTACGGGATGTTAAGAAATTTTGGCGGAGGAAAAAAGTCAAAAAAATTTATGCGTCTCATTGACTATAGTATAGCAAATAAAAATCACGAGCAACAACGTTTTTAGTGCAAAATCTCTTTCTCGGTCACACCCTTTCCGTCGCCAGAATATTTTCCTGCTGGAAAATTTCTTCCTGCTCGCGTCTTCACGCGCTCCGCAATGCGCCGGAAAGGGTGCGACGCGAGACGAGATTTTGTGAGCTACCTCACACTACTTCCCGGAATGACGTCTTGAGATGTTTCGAGGAGTGAGAAAAAGTTGTCGCCGCTGACTGCGAGGATCATGCCCTGGCTTTCGAGACCGCGAATGGTGCGCGGTTCGAGATTGTATGCGAAGGCGCATTTTTTGCCGACGAGCATCGCGATGTCCGGAAAATATCCGGCGATGCCGGACACGATTTGTCGTCCCGGTGCCGACGTTGCCTCGACGCCTGTGACACCTTCCTCACGTCCTGCTTCTCCAAAATCCACAATTAGTTTCAATAATTTGTCCGTATCGGGAACTTTTTCGACACTCAAAATTTGCCCTATGCGTATTTCTAATTTTTTAAAGTCTTCAAGTGTGATCATGTGTTTGTGTTATGTCTCAAATCCAAAAAACTTTTTAAAATAATCGCCGCCGCGGACGCGTCGAGCATGTCGTTTTTTCCCTGCACCTGCTCCGCTTCGGCGGATGTCAGAAACTCCGGATGCAGGTGCACTGACAGGCCGAGCTCGCTTTGCAGTCGCACCACGAACGGCGTGACTTGCTTCATAATATCATTTTCTGCTTGAGAAAAATCTCGCGACTCCCCCACTACGATCTCGCCGACGCTATTTTCCGCGCAGATTTTTTTAATCTCCGCGACCAGCTCGTCCACACCGTTCCCGGAATTTTGCAAAACAACGAGTGGAAAAGCAAACGCATTCGACTCGTCGGAGACGGCCACGCCCACGCGCTTGCTGCCAAAGTCGATGCCGAGATATCTCATACCGTCATACTAGCGCAATTTCGGGAAGATAACAAAAATATTGCGGTCATACGACCACTGCTCGCCTACGGCGGTTGCCATCATACGATGACTGCTCGCCTACGGCGGTTGCATTATGACGCATTTTTGCTAGACTGTGCGCATGAATACATTTATACAGACAATACAAAATATCAACCCGGCAGTTTTATTCGTTGCGTATGTGTGGACGATTATTTGGAAAGGTATCGCCTTGTGGAAATCGGCGCGCCTGTCACACAAAAAATGGTTCATCGCTCTGCTCATCCTTAACACACTCGGCATTCTCGAAATCGTCTATATTTATTTCGTTGCCAATAAATACGACGTGGAAACGACGGAGGAACGAGCGGAGTC
>CAIXDB010000012.1 GCA_903918125.1 uncultured bacterium
CCAACTTCACCCCACGCCCCCCGCCAACATAAGGTGACACAAAAACATGAATCAATCCATTGCGCCAATTGCCATGACCGACCTCGAAACGACGGGAGAATTGCCGTCGCGACACGAGATGTTGGAAATCGGGCTGGTACTTTTTCACCCGAAAACGTTTGCAATTTTGGATACGTTTAACACGAAAGTCAGACCGGAGCATATCGAGACTGCAAAACCGGAAGCACTCGCGGTGAACGGATATCGAGAAGAAAATTGGAGCGACGCCGTGTCGCTCGCGGACGCGATGAAAACGTACGGAGAGAAAACTCAAGGCGCGGTTTTTTGTTCGTACAATGTGTCGTTCGATTGGCCGTTCATCGCCGAAGCGTTTCATCGGTGTGGTCTACCCAACCCGATGATGACGCGGGAAAATCATGACCGACTCGATGTGCTCACGCTCGCATGGCAAAAGGGTTTGAAACATGAGTCGAGTTTCAGTTTGCGGTCCGCGTGCAAACTTTTCGGCGTTCCGCCCGAACCGGAACCGCACTCGGCACTGAACGGCGCGATGACCGCGTACGAGTTGTGGAAGAAGTTGGAGAAATAATATGACGTACGTCGGTTGCTCATCGGTCGAAAATTTGATAGATTGTGTGAGTAACATATTGCGCGGTTAGCTCAGCTGGTTAGAGCGCGTTCTTGACGTGAACGAGGCCGGGGATTCGATCTCCTCACCGCGCACAATGAAAATTCTGAGTATCGAAACGTCTTGTGACGAGACGGCGGTGAGTGTGGTGGAGGCAAACGGTGGCTTGACAGAGCCATATTTTCACGTACTTGGAAATGCGCTTTTTTCACAAATAAAAATGCATGCCGAGTTTGGTGGGGTCGTACCGACACTTGCCAAACGCGAGCACGCCCGAAACCTGCCGCCGCTTTTGATCGAAGCGTTGACTCAGACAGACGCTCTTAAAAAAACTGATAATAAATATTCGGAAGAAACATGGCGACATATTGAGACCATCCTGGCGAAAGAAAATAACCTGTACCCGCACTTCCGCGAAGCGCTCGAGCATATCGCCAGACCGGACATCGACTGTATTACCGTGACCGCCGGTCCGGGACTTGAGCCGGCGCTGTGGGTCGGCATTTCTTTCGCGCTTGCACTCGGAAAATTGTGGACACTTCCTGTCATTCCGGCGAACCATATGGAGGGTCATATCGCCTCGGTGCTTATGAATGTATCCGGGCAGGATGATGCCCATCAAAGTTTGGATGGGCATCATCCTTTCGACGTACAATTTCCCGCTGTTGCGTTGCTCATTTCCGGCGGACACACTGAAATCGTTTCCGTCACAGGCTGGGGCAAATACGAAGTCATCGGTCAAACGCGAGACGATGCGGTCGGCGAGGCATTCGACAAGGTTGCCCGGCTTCTCGGACTTCCCTATCCCGGCGGTCCGGAAATCTCCCGACTTGCCGAAATGGCACGCGAACAAATCGTGAGCGGAGAAATGACTGCCACCGTCCACTTGCCTCGACCGATGATTCACTCCGGCGATTTGAATTTTTCTTTTTCCGGACTGAAAACCGCCGTACTCTATTATATTCGCGATTATGTTACCGAAAACAAAAGCTCGGAACAAACCGACCCGCTCCCCTTGCATTCCTTGCTCCCATTGACTAAAAAAATAGACATTGCGCGAGAGTTTGAAGATGCGGTGGCCGATGTCTTGCTCGCCAAAACCACACAAGCTCTCGATGAGATCGGTGCGCAGACGCTCATCGTCGCCGGCGGAGTTATATCGAACAAAAAACTGCGCGAGACATTCACCGCGCTGGAAAACGAATATGCCGGACTGCGAGTGAAAATCCCCGTGCGCGACATGGCCACCGACAACGCCGTCATGATCGCCTGCGCCGCCTATCTCCAGACACAACTTCATCCCGAACTTCTTTCCGAACCGCAAAAAAATATCATCGCGCAAGGAAATTTGAAATTGTAAAAATAGAAAATAGGTACCAGGTACATATTTTGTCACTTTTTTTGTGTTATAATAATACTTGGATGTACAAAGGAAAAACCGACCCGATACAATATCGAGACGGTTTTTCCTGACAAAATTTTTGCGATTATTTCAAATCAATCTCCTTGTTCAACTCCTCAATCTTTTTGTTGTTTTCTCTCTCGCGATACCAGAAGTAGAGGATGGCGACAATCGCCACAACGAGAAGAGCGATGAGCCAGTAATACAACGCTCGCCCGTATTGCACACACATATTTTGAGCAGACTGCGCGACATTCATACTGAACGGCCAGCCGAATATCGCCGCCGCAAGCACGCCGATATCATGACCGGCATTCGTGATACTGCCACCAAACGATGATGCGAGCGGATGCGTGGTAGTGGCAAACGGTTCTCCCGTGGCAAGATTATTTTCACTGGTTGTAGTTGCGGTGGATGTTCCGACACCGACCATATTGTCGATAATCGGAGCGGGAATGCCTGACGGTGAAGTGTTTGTCGGCGTAGTCACATTGATGCCTTCCGCGCGGAGAGTTTGGAGAAACGCTCGCGTGGCATCGATTTCAGATTGCTGTTGTGCGGTGAGCGGAAAGATTTCGTCGCAATAAATTTCATTTACTTTATTCTTGGTCAAAATGTATGTGTAGCCGGTACCGGTCGTGCCGTCATATCCCCACGGTGTCAAAATATCGTTTGCATATTTCACCTGGAATGCATCGACGGCGGCGACTGTCGCGTTATCGTACACGCCGGTAATCGGCAGACTCGAATCCCCTTCCAAATCTTTCAAAAAGACTTGCAACTTGTCCACCTCGACGGGGTTGTTGTTGAAATCCTGTCGCAAATAGTCATGAAGATAATCACACGAAGTAGAAGTCGTTGATGTAGTCGGAGTGCTTGACGTACCGCCAGATGTCGTTGTGAGCGGAGCAAGCGTCAGCTCGGTACCGACAGCAATGTCATTTGAAGCGTCAGTCGACACCGGTCGGAAGTAATATGTTTGTGAGTCGTCCACAGGCACCGTCAATGTGTGCAGAGTCAAAAGCGGAGTACTGACAAAAACGGTTGAGTTTGGGTATCCGTAGTTCGGTGCGGTTCCGGCTATCGGGTTCGATGAATTTCCATACACCACGCGTCGTGTCGCCGGCACATTTGTATTCCATGTGACAAGAGCGATGCCCGGCGTAGTTTCTACAACTTGTTCATTGGTAATCTGGAGCGAGTTTGCGACAATCGGACCGTTTCCACCCCCACCGCCTCCGCCACCACAGCTCGTGCAAATTTGACCACCGCTTCCTCCACCTCCGCCGCCACAATTTGATGTACAACCGACACTGTTCACATTCACACCCACACTGACAGTGTTATTCGAGGGAGTCAAATCCAGCGTCGAGGAAGAAGCTGTTGCCGTGTTGGTAACCGTTTGTCCGGCTACAGAACTGTTGATTGTCGTGACAAGCGTCAACGCCGTAGACGAACCGTCAGCCATAGTACCGATTGTCCACAGACCGGTCGATGTTGCATAGCTACCAATAGTCGATGTAGCGGAAACAAGTGTCAAACCGCTCGGCAACACATCCGTCGCAGAAACTGATTGAGCCGTGCTTGGTCCGTTATCCACTACAGTAATCGTGTACGTCACAGTGTCTCCGACATTGGCGGTTGTTTTGTCAGCTGTTTTTGTAATCGAAATGTCGGCGTTTGGCCCGGTCGGTGCAGGATTGTATGTGTCATACACAACCACAGTACGATTAATTATCGTAGGATTTATCGTGACAATTCCGTCGGAATTCGGACTGGTCGTCGTAGCATTTGCACTGTATGGAAAGAAGTCAAATACGTTGTTGATATTCTGTGTTTCTTGATCATCATATTTTGGCACATTCCACAGTGTGCCACTGACAGTTGTGGACGAATAGTAATATGTTCCGAATGGAAGGTTTGTAAAGGACACGCAATCACTGTCAGGGACACCCAATATAGTTTTTTGATTAGGTGTAAAGGACATTGC
>CAIXDB010000013.1 GCA_903918125.1 uncultured bacterium
AGAAAACACGTTGTCGATAAATTCACGAGCGTTCTCTTCGCTCTTACTCATACTGTCGATGAGAAACGGGATGAGCACCGAAATGGACACAATGGAACCGACAGTGGCAAACAAAATGTCCGGAATGCGAAAGGCGGAGTAGTACAGGTCGAGTGTGTTCCCCGCCCCGAAATGCGATGCGAGGGTACGATCACGGAGAAGAGCAAGGACTTGCGAACAGATAGCGAAGAAACCGAGCAAATACGCCGCCTGGTGAATACCGGTCGTTTCTTTATTTAGAAATTTAAGCAGACGATTGACCATTCTTGATTATTGGCTGGATTGACTTTCGGTCACCGGTAATTTTGATGTTGGTTTCGCTGGAGTGGCGGGTTGCTGACTCTGGAAAATCGGCTTGCCGGCTTGGAGTGCGGACAGAATCTGTTGCACCGTCGTGTTGTCAGGGTTGGTTTTTTGCAAATCGGTGAATTGCGCAATGGCGTCCGCATGATCACCTGACGCCTCGTAACTCAAACCGAGATAATATTTCGCGTTTGCATATTGCGGAGAAAGCGTGAGCGACTTTTGCAACGTAGTAATGGCGCCGGCAAAGTCGGAATTACTAAACTGGAGGTACCCGAGCTCAAACAAAATGGACGGATCTGTAGGGTTTATAACGGACGCCGCCTGGACAGAAGTGATGGCATCTTTCAAGTCCTTGTTGGACACTTGAATCTGTGCGAGCAAGAAATATGCATCAAGATAATTTTGTTTCATCTGAATGGCCTGAGTGGCATACGCCGTAGCATTGGTCAAATTGCCATTGTCAACTTCGAGCTGTGCCATGAGCAAGTAGATGCCGGGATTTTTCGGATTGCGACGGAACGCTTCGTTGTACGCCGCTTGCGAACTCTCGTACGCGCCTTGGATTTTCAGCGGTACCGCCGCTTCATATACTTGCCCGAGCGTGACCCAGTTTAAGTAGTTCGACGGATCCGCGTTACGCGCATTGAGTCCGGCTGTGATGGCATCGGTCAATGTCGCGGTCACTTCTTTTTGCAAGTCCGCCTGTGCCACGGTTTTCGGATCTTGTTGTTCAATTTTGCCGAGTTTGGTGATTTCGATTTGAGCCAGTGCGCGATAATACGTGTCGTACGGCACCGCCGAAATTGCCTGTTTCATGAGCGTTTCGCTTTGCAGAATATCGCCGGACGTGTTCAAAGCGTACGAACTTTTCTGGAAATACCACAGTGCTTCGGCATTTTTGTAGAGCGCATAGCCGAGGGTCAGTGACAATAGGAAAATCGCGACGAAACCGAGTGACCAACCAAAACCTTTTCTCGGATTGACACTGAACGCAGTGACAGATGTGGAGAGAATTCCGGCAACCGAAAGTGAAGCAAAAAACAAACCGGTGAAGAAAAATGTCAGAACAATCATGACAATGCTTGGCAAATAGATGACCGCCATAATCCACAAGTAGAGCGACACAAAGAAAGAAGAAACGGTCAAATATTTCAAGAATGAATCGGAGATGTGCGCGAAGAGCGCCTTCCAACCAAAATACAAATACAACCCGAGGAAAAGCAACCACGACAAAATACCGACAAGCCCCGTCGTCACTGCAAATGTTGGCAGAAGTCCGATGCCATACTGAAAATCGGTATTCCAAAAGTCGGTACTGGTGATTGCGTCAGGCTTGTAGGAAAGCCATTGTGTGGTGAACGTGCCGGAACCGGAACCGAACAAGGGTCGCGTTTGGATAGTTTGTCGAGCGATGTCCCAGGTGACCGACAGCGACGGACGCACTTCGACATTGCTCTGATTGAACACCGGTCCGAGATGCGAAACGATTGCACCGCCCCAGAAAATAAAGACGAGAGAGATGACCAGAACGATTGCCGGATAGAGCGGGATGCGTCGTAATTTTTCTGCGAATGTTTTGGCCGGCAGAGACGCATCGCGATTGGTGAAAATCTTGTAGACGATGAAGAGAAGCGCGGAAATACCGACGGTCACCCAAATGAAATTGAAATTAACCAACACGAGAAAGAACAGCGACACGAGGCACGCGACGGTCAAAAGCGATTTCATGAGCCGGCTTGCGTCAAGCATCGACACGGATATGAATGACAAAAGCAGACCGATGGCTGCAAACATGGCGACGTTGTTCCAACTGCCGATCATGGTGGAGGTAAGCGACGTGAAAATGCCGAACGACAAAAATTTCACGCCGAAGATGAGACGAAGTGCCACAAACAAACAGAAAATAATCGAGGATGAAAGAAATGCGATGAACGAATAGAAGATGCGTTTCGAATCGCGGAAAAGCATCGACACCAAAAAGAGATATGCGAATGCGACCAACACGAAACCGACAGTGCTTTGGTCAAATGTCAGCCCGATGAAGGTCATGCGCGAGAAACCGTTGGAGATGCCGGCGAGAAAATACACAATCGGAACCGCGGCAAAAAGTCCGAGTGTCACTTTCACCGAGCGAGGCATGGTGAATGAACCGGACAGAAAAACGGAAACGATATAGCAGATGACTGCCAAGATGACACCGTAGGCAAATAGGAGCGACGTACCGAAGTCGGTGGTAATAAACGTCGACGGCACGAAGAAAATCGGGATGAGAAACGAAGTAACGAGCAACAAATAAAATGAAATCTTTTCAAACACGGACTGGGTGGTCAATGCAGGCGATGACACGACTGCTGGTGCGGTTTCTTCCATAGAAATAATAATTAAAATGAATAAATGTGCACATAGTATATAAAAAAATTGTAAAAATAACAATTCGAAAAATGTGCAAAAGTGCCTCAATATGCTATAGTGTCTGCGTTGTGTCGGACAGGTGCTCGCGGATTGGCAACGATTCGCGGGAGGAAAGTCCGAACATATTTTCGTTCGGTTCGCCGGACGGAAAAAACGTAGCGGGTAACGCCCGTCCGTGGCAACACGAGAGATGCGAGCAGTGACGCTCACGGCGAAAGCCACGAGGTTCCCGTCGCAAGGCGGGAATAATTTCACGGCAACGTGAAAGTGAAACGGCAAAATTCTTACGCGTATGCAAGGTCGTGCTCGGAGCAATTCGAGAGAACCGCTTGATCACCGCGGTAACGCGAGTGACAGATACATACCTGTCGACAACAGAATTCGGCTTATAGACACAACAGATGAAAAAACACACCTCGCCGTGTGTTTTTTCTTAAAAAGAAGTAGTATCTGAATAAATAGTACCTGGTACTATTTATTTTACAATCCTAAGTTCGTCACCGTCACCGAGTAGTTGCCGGCGGAGAGGTTGAGTGCCGAAACGTCGGCGGTAATCGATGTCGGTTTGCCGGTTGTCGGGTCAAGCGTGACTGACGAGGCGAGCACCGTCTGCGATCCGATGTTGATTTGATTTTGATTTGCGGTTTTGTTGAAGTTTGCACCTGTCACGGTAATGATAGTCTGTCCGCTTGCATTCACGGAAAGCGACGAGCCGGTCAGAAGTGGCACACCGTTACCCGCACCGGACGTCAAGCTCGAGCACGCATGCGTGTTCATATACGCGCGAGTTGCGGGACCGACATAACCGGTGCCTTGCGTCAAGCCGGAGGGTGTCAAAATTGCCGTCGCGTATTTGTTCTGATACGCCACAACCGCGTTAAATACTGTCTGATCAAAGTTGCCTTGTGTCGCCGTCATCTCGCCGTCTGTCACGAGCACCTGCGTCAAAATCCACACTTCGTCACCCAAATCCCCCGTTTGCAGGTCAGCGACAAGCGGTGTTGAGAGTGTACCGGTACACACATTTCCGCCGGCACTCCCTGTTGTACCACTCGTCGACCCACTTCCGCTTGTGATCGTGCTCGTCGTGTCGGGACTGCCCGGTACAGATTGCGTCGCCGTCGCACCCGCCGAAAGCGAACTCAGAATGTTTTGTTGCTGTTGATATTGAATGCTTGTACCTGTTTGATATTGATTGAGATACGTCGCCATCAAATTTTTCTCCGCGTCAATCAATTGTTTCTGCGTGGTCATTGCCGTGCCGTCACCTTTGATGGTCGTGGTGAAACCGATCGGTTGTCCGCCCATCAAATCACCCGAGCCGGTCGAGCCACCCGTCGACTGCACCGCAAAGCTGAGTGCACCGACTGTTCCCGCAGTGTCGCTTGTCGCGCCAACTTTCCACACTTCGGACCACGTGCCGATGTCATTTCGCGTGCTGTTATCAACCATTTGTCCGGTCAATGAAAAACTTCCGCTCGCGTCGGTCGTCCAGCCCGGATTGGTCGATGTGTTGCTCGTATTACCAACTTTTCCGCCGTACACCCAGACGGTACTGTTCGGCGTGGCACCGCTCAGGGTCAGTTTCCAGTTGTCGCCGATGTTAAAAATAGTCGCGCTCGGTCCGGTCAAGTTTGTCAGAGTCACCGTGCCATTGGCGCCAGTCGAAGTCTGCGTGTTCGATGTACTGGTACCGGAGCTCGTGCCAGAACTTGTGCCCGACGTACTACCTGACGAACCGCTACTCGTTCCGCTCGTGCCATTTCCAGAACCTGTACCGGAAACCGGCGTCGCCACGACTGCGAACGGCAAGCTGTTCGAAGTTTGATTGATCGTGTCAGACGACACGGAAGATGTAATGTGTGCCCATGTTCCCATACTGTAATCCTGACCCGGTGGCAAATATCCGCTGAAATTACTGTATCCGAGTGTGATTGAATTTTGTACTGAAACCGTATAGTTTCCGACTGGCAGTGTCGGTGGCACTTTGACATACAATATACCTGCGGCACCACCCATTGAGTCCGCCGGAACGGAAGTCGGCGCACCACCGGAAGTCGGCGTAAACACCACGATGTTTGAAAGTACGTTTGCCACATTGGCATGATTGTCCGATGTTCCCAACCCGTCGAAACTGCCGACGTTTGTATTGTTGTATATATTGAATGTATTGCTGGATATCTGAAGTTGAAAACCCAAATTGGACGTAACACTTCCGACACTGGCACTGGATGCATTGAGTTTGGCGAGAATAACTGTCGGCAACAACACGAACGGTCGCGGATTCGACTCCTCGCCCGTCGTACTGTCTTTTATAATAACCGCGTAATTTCCGAGTGCGAGGTTCGTCGGTGGCACAAAAGTGATGGAGTTCGATGTGACAACGGTTGCCGGGACATCAAGCGGAGCGAGTGCCGTCCAGTTGGCGGTCAGAAACTCAAACTCGACGATATTGTCCGCCGCGATCGGATTAAAACCCGAACCGGTGAACGTGTATGAAGGTGAGCTCACGAATTGTCCGACGGGCACGGCACCGGCGTAGGTTAGCGTTGCAGCCTCGGCGCGCACCGCACCACCGAGCAAAAACAAAAATGAAAAAATCGTTGCAAAAGACAGCAGTCGAGTTTTTTTTGAAAATGACATGATTATAAAAATTAATTGCTAATGTGGATAAGGATGGGCATCATCCTCGCGAGGATGATGCCCATCCTTTTATTGCCCCGCCGTGGCGCCGGCAGTGTAGCTCTCGATGGATTTCACCACCGAGCTGTCCGTGCGCATATCCTCGTAGAAAAGCACCTGCGAGCGGTTGATGTACATCGTGTCCGTCGGACCGTGCAGTTCCTTGCCGAGTTTGACGAGCGAGAATGGTTGCGCCTGCGCCGTCGTGCCCTGGAGCGCTTGGTTCGCCTGCAAATAATAAATATCGCGCAGCGTCACGTAGTCACCGTCCGCGTTCGAAATTTTGCCGAAGTACACCTGGCCGTTCGTCAAAAAGACCGCCTGGTATCCGGACG
>CAIXDB010000014.1 GCA_903918125.1 uncultured bacterium
ATTAAAAAATTCTTAAACGAATTTATAAAAACTTTTAGAAACATCTCGGCTGAATAGAAGCCGAGATGTTTTATATTCAGCAAAAAGTTCTTTGAAAGGAGAATAAACGTGAATGCACATGACGCGGAACGGAACATAAAGTTGTACAGGTTGTACGTGACTTTCAGGGAACCACTTCTCTGGGGGTCGGTGCTGATTTCTTGCATTATGCATCTGGGACACATGTCCTTAGCCCAGATCTATTTCATGGAGTCGGTAATACTCCTTGGAACGATTTTTCTGCAAGTGCCAACAGGCGCTTTAGCAGATTTGATAGGTCGCAAGAAAACTGTGGTATTCGGATCAATCGTATATTCCGTCAGTATCATCTGGTTTGCTGTGGCAAAGTCGCCATTTGATATGTGGGGTGCAGATATTCTCTGCATGTTCGGCATATCATTCTGTGACGGAGCAGATTCTGCATTTCTCTACGATTCGCTAAAAGCAGCTGGAAGAGAATCGGAATACAAAAAGATCGATGGTGAATCGGCAGGAAATCGGTTGCTCTTAACTGCTATCTGTAACATCGCAGCTGGTTATCTAGCAGAGTCGTCACTCAGACTACCTCTGTTTCTGTCCATTCCCGGTGTTCTGCTTTCGCTTGGAGCCACTCTTTTTCTGAAAGAGCCACCGAGAGGAAGCAAGCTTACTGGTCGGCAACAAATGGATATGATGAAATCCAGTATTCTATTCACTGCCAATCACAAAGAAGTGAAGTGGATTATCGGATTCACCGTGCTCATTGGCGTTGTATCGAAGATTTGGTTCTTCACATACAATCCGTACTTTGAATTGGTAAAACTTGATCTGAAGTATTATGGAATCGTTTTCTTTACTCTCAACATTATTGCTTGGTTTTTTAGCAGATATGCTCATAAAATCAGTGGTAAGTTTACTGAGAGAATGATTGCGATTATCATGGTGCTTTTGATCGGATTGCCGATTTTCTTTATGGGTTCGTTTGTTTCCGTATTAATGGTTTGTATGGTTTTTCCTCAGAACATTGTCCGTGGATTTATGCGGCCTTTCTTCGGGGAATTTCTGAACAGACATCTAAATTCGGAAAACAGAGCAACTGTTCTTTCTGTTCAAGCAACTGTTTCCGGTTTTGCACAGTTCATTGCACTTGGAGCTTTCGGTTTTCTCGTAAAATTCTGGGGACTGGCATTATGCCTTCAGGTTTTAGGAATAACAGTTTTGCTTCTGGGGTGTGTGTTTATTCTCAAGTATAGAAAAATATTCGGTTAAAACCGATGGGCGGGCATTAATTTGCTCCGCCTTTTCTTTTTTTACAAAACCTCCTTCTGGTGCTACTATTACGCCATGGAACGCATCGAACAAACCATCCACATCTCGGCGGGCACGATTATCAAAACCATTCTCATTTTGCTCTGTTTCGTGGCGATGTTCGTGCTGAAAAGTCTGTTGCTCGTCGTGCTCATGTCGGTCGTCATCGCGTCGGCCATCGAGCCGGCAGTGCAATGGCTCCGACGTCGCAGGTTTCCTCGACTGCTCGCGGTCATTGTGACATACCTCGCCCTCGCGGTCGCTTTTGTCTGCGTGGTCTTTTTCTTGCTCATGCCACTTCTGTCAGAGTCGAGCGATTTGCTGAAAAATTTCCCGACGTATTTTAATGCGCAAACGGTTTCCAATACAATCGCTAACAGTCAGTTTCTGTCGTCGCAGCCGCTTGTGTCGAACCTGCAAGACAGCATCAATTTCAGTGCCATTGTCACTCAAATCAACACGGTCATCAGCGGTCTGTCTTCAAACACCTTCAGCACGGTTAGCACGGTGTTCGGCGGTATTTTGAGTTTTATTCTGATGATCGTGCTGTCTTTCTATCTCACAGTAGAGGACGACGGTATCGGCAAATTTTTGAAAATCGTCACACCGCTCAAGCACGAAAAATATGTTATCAATCTCTGGAAACGCTCGCAGCGCAAAATCGGTCTCTGGATGCAAGGGCAAATCATTCTCGCGGTCGTCATCGGCATGCTCGTGTACCTCGGTCTGCTTTTGCTCAACGTGCCGAACCCGTTGCTTCTCGCATTTCTCGCCGGTGTGTTTGAAATTATTCCGCTTTTCGGACCGATTTTGTCGTCCATTCCGGCAATCGCCATTGGGTTTTCGACGGGCGGATTTTCCTCAGCTCTGCTTATTGCCGGATTATATTTAATCGTGCATCAATTTGAGAACCAACTCATCTATCCGCTCGTGGTGAAAAAAGTTGTCGGTGTTCCACCCATCGTTTCCATCATCGCCCTCGTCGCCGGGTTTGAGCTTGCCGGTTTTCTCGGGCTGGTGCTCTCCGTGCCGATTGCCGCCGTGTTTATTGAATTCTTCGACGACCTCGAGCGTGACAAAATCGAAAAAATCGAGCAAATGAAATCCGCATAACATGCCTAAAACTTTCTACATCACCACTACGCTTCCGTACGTCAATGCCGATTTGCACCTCGGTCATGCGCTTGAATTTGTGCGCGCGGACAGCATTGCTCGTGCGAAAAAACTGCAAGGGTTTGATGTGTTTTTTAATACCGGCACGGACGAGCATGGTATGAAAATTTACGAGAAAGCTGTGGCGGCAGGAAAAACACCGAAAGAATTTGTCGACGATATGTTTGAAAGGTTTAAAACTCAAATCCATTCCTTCGGCATGTCGGATGATATTCATTTTGTTCGTACGACTGACGAGGCTCACGAACGATCGGCGCAAAAATTTTGGAAAACAGTTGCCGATAATGGATATATTTACAAAAAAAATTACACGGCGAAATACTGTGTCGGGTGCGAAGAAGAAAAAACCGAGTCACAACTTGTGGATGGGAGATGTCCTCTTCACCAGGATCGCGAGTTGGAAATGGTAGACGAAGAAAATTATTTTTTCGCCTTCTCAAAATTTCAAAAACCGCTTCTCGAGTTTTATAAAAAAAATCCAGACTTTGTCGTTCCAACATTTAGGTACAATGAGGTAATCGCTTTTGTCGAGCGTGGTTTGCAGGACTTCAGTATATCGCGTCTGAAATCAAAAATGTCGTGGGGTATTCCGGTTCCCGGAGACAGCGAGCACGTCACCTATGTATGGTTTGACGCGTTGACGAGTTACATCTCGACATTGGGTTGGGGAACGGACGATGACGCCAATTTCAAGAAATACTGGATCGATGGAACCCCGACTCAATATTGTGGAAAAGATAACACCCGTTTTCAGGCCGTTATGTGGCAAGCCATGCTCATGGCTGCAGAAATTCCCAACACGTTTCAGATTGTGGTCGACGGACATATCACGGCAGAAGGCGGAATAAAAATGTCAAAATCTCTCGGCAATGTTGTTAACCCGAAAGAACTTTCGGCTGAGTACGGTATTGACACCTTGCGATATTTTTTGTTGCGGGAGGTTTCGTCTTTCGAAGACAGCCCGTTTTCCGCGGAGCGTTTCAAAGACGCGTACAACGCTAACTTGGCGAACGGTCTCGGAAATCTCGTCTCGCGGGTGACGAAAATGGCCGAGGCAAATTTGGACAGACCGGTTGCGATTCCTGAACGGGAAGACATGTCGGAATATTTTTCACTTCTCGAAAAATTTGAAATAACAAAAGCGACGGATTTTGTGTGGACGGAAATCGGCAAAATGGACGCGTTCATCCAAGAAAATCAGCCGTTCAAGGTGGTGAAAACGGATAAGCAAGCCGGACAAAAAATGATCGCAGAACTCATCGTGCGACTGTACTCCGTGGCACGCATGCTGAACCCACTCATGCCCGAAACCTCTGCAAAAATCAAAGCACTGATCAAATCAAACAAATCCCCGGAGACACCACTATTCCTAAGAAAAGACTAAATATGTTTGACTACATCGACGTACACTCGCACCTCTACTTTCCCGACTATGACGCGGACAGGGACGCGGAGGTTCAAAAAATGAAAGACGCGCGCATCGCCACGATTTCCGTCGGGGTGGATGTTGAGTCGTCGCAGAAATGTGTCGAGCTCGCGGAGGAATACGACAATGTGTTTGCGTGCGTTGGACAACATCCGGGTGACCTCAAGTCCGACAGTGTGTTCGATGAGCGACTGACAGACCTCGCGCAAAATCC
>CAIXDB010000015.1 GCA_903918125.1 uncultured bacterium
CCTGAATCTGTCAAGAGCCTCTGTTGCACGAGGTCATTGACAGAACCAAGCTTCAGGCCTGCGGGGTCTCAAAAATGACATGTCTCATGCGAGATTTTTCCAAAACAAAATTTTGCAAGAAAAAACCGCTCCGACCGAAGTCAGAGTGGTTTCTCTGCTCGGCGGGAGCGGTGTTGAAGTGAAGCAGAGTTCACTTAGAATGAAATGGTTGAACTAACTTCAGGTTTAACCACTTCAATGACATAGTACACAGAACATTTTTCTGTGTTCTCCCAATATTTCTCGATAGCCTGACCTGCACCTACACAAATCAGACTCCAAACAGCAAATATCGCCAGTTTGCACTGGCCATCAAACCATCTTGGCATACTGTTATCTCCTAAGTAATTATACACCATATCATATACAAAAGTCAAGTACCAAAAAACAGCTCAATTGAGCTATGGTTTTGAGTGATTTGAGAGTAATCACCGAAGTGAGTCGGATTTCAAAACTCGTCGAAGGCAGGAGGATTTCCGGCACATCGCGCAGGAGCTTGGAAAATAACAGCAGTCGAGTGACGGGGACACGAGAATGCGCATTATTTTCCTGAGCGACGAGCGGGAAGAAATTCGCGAGCACGCGAATATTCTGGTGACGGAAACCCTCCTGACAAGAAAGAGTTTTGAACTCCGACGAGTCAGCAGGAGAACTATACCCCCAGTATCACTGGAATGACAATCGGTTTCTTGGCAGTCTTCTGGAACAGAAACCGTCCGACATTGTCCGAGAGGTTCGACTTCACATAGTCGAAGTTTATCGGGTTCATGCCATGCGTCGTGTCCTCGACAGTTTTCTTGATGATAAGTCGCGCTTGGTTCAACAAATCCTGCGACTCGCGCAAGTAGACGAACCCGCGAGAAATAATATCCGGCGACTTCTTCAGCTTGCCCGTTTTGGTGTTGATCGAAACGACGATGAGAAAAATACCGTCCTGCGCGAGCATTTTGCGATCGCGAATGACCATTTCCTGCACGTCGCCGACGGAGAAACCGTCCACCATCATCATGCCGCCCGGCGCCTGCTCTTTCAGTTTCACAAATTTCGTGCCGCCGTCCTGGATTTCGATAATCGAGCCATTGTCGGGCACAATAATATGATCTTGTGGCATGCCAAGTGACAGCGCGAGCTCCTCGTGGATTTTCAAACGGTAATGATTGCCGTGCATCGGCATGAAAAATTTCGGATGAATTTTCTTATGCAACCATTCGAGCTCACCGCGATTGCCGTGACCGGTCGAGTGAATGTACACATCAGACGAGCGGTAGTGAATAATCTTTGCACCTTGTCGCGAGAGGTTATCTTTCAGTTTCTCCACAGCTTTTTCGTTGCCGGGAATGATCGATGACGACAGAAGCACTGTGTCGCGCGGAGTGATTTTGAAATACTTGTGCGTTTTGTTCGACATACGCATGAGCGCGGCGAACTCGTCGCCTTGCGCACCGGTGGCAAGCACCACGATGCGGTCGGGCGGATAGTTTTCCATTTGCTCGGCCGTGATGATGGTGTCCGGTTTGATTTTCAACATGCCGACGTGCAAAGCGATGTCAATGTTCGTTTTCATCGAGCGACCTTCGGTCACCACTTTCTTGCCGTACTTTTCGGCGATCTGGATGATTTTGATGATGCGTTCGAGTTGCGAGGCGAATGTTCCGATGACCAGGCGACCCTGGATGTTTTTGATAATCTCCTCGAGGTTTTTGTGCACCAGCCACTCCGGCGTGGAGAAGCCGGGGTTTTCGACGTTGGTTGAGTCCATCATCAGGAACAAGACGTTCTCTTTTTCAAAAATTTTGTATTCCTTTTCCTCTTTTTCGGTCGGAATGTTGTCGACGTGGTCGAGTTTGATGTCGCCCGGCGTGACGATATCGCCGTATGGTGTGTCAATAATGATGCCCATCGAGTCGGGAATGGTGTGTGTCACGGCGAAGAAACGCACCTTCAAATCGCCGAGGCGAATGGTGTCTTCTTTCTCGACGATGCGCATGTCGAGCGCCGGCAAATGAGGGAATTCCTCCTGGCGTTTTTTAATCATGATGCCGGTCAGCGCGCGAGTATACAACGGCGGGTTGCCGATGCGGTCCATGATGTACGGAATGCCACCGATGTGGTCCAAGTGTCCGTGCGTGATGAGCACTCCGCGAATTTTGTCCTTGCGATCTTCAAGGTATTTTGTGTTCGGCAAAATGTAGTCGACGCCGGGTGTCTCGCCGTCGTTGAATGTGAAGCCCATGTCGATGACAATGATGTCGTTTTTGTATTCGACGACCGTCATGTTCTTGCCGATTTCCTCCACACCGCCGAGCGGAATAATGCGAATGTTCTCGCCGGGTGGCGGAATGACGTCATTGTCGCGATGCATGACCATTTTCGGCGCCGGTGTGTCGCGTCGCGAGTATGCGCGTTTGTTATCCGTTCGCGGTCGGGTGGTTTGCCCTTCAGCTCGCGGTCGAATGTCGCGTCTTTGTGTCGGGTGTTCCGCCGGTCGAGGTATGTGTGTTGTGTTGTCCATTTATTTTTTTAATTATGTATTAATTTTTATGTTGGAAAAAAGTCCAGACTTTGTTTGTTTCGATATACCATTGGTATACATTGCTAAATCTTTCCGCCGCGCTGTTGAGTGATCCGAGCGTGACATTGTGTACCGTTTGCGGAACGACATAAATGAAATACGGCGAATACAAAAACACTGCCGGCATGTCCGCGCCTACTTGCTGATTAAAAGCGGCAAGCAATGTTGTTTTGGTCGTTACAGCGGTTGTGGTGCGCAGACTCTCGAGCGTTTTGTCCGCTTTGATGTTGGCATACAACGCGATGTTCAGTCCGGGGTCGGCACGCTCGGACGAATGCCAAAACGGATACACATCGAGATCGCGCCCGACAATTTCACCGAACAACAGCGCATCATATTTTCGCGGACGAATGACGTTTTGATTCAAATCACTCGTTTCGAAAATTTTGACGGAGACCTGTGCACCCATGGCTTGCCATTCCTGTTGCAAAAGTTGCGCGGTTGCCTTGAGTTCCGGAGCGTCGCCGGTTGAAATCGAGAAAGATAATGGCACCGTATTCTTACCATCCTTCTTTTCAAAGATACCAGTTATTGGGTCTTTCGTCCAGCCGTTTTTCGTGAGCAGTGCTTGCGCCGAGGCGATACGCGCATTTTCGGTGGTCGTCGCGTCGGTATTGGTCATCGTTTTGGTCGCCAAAGTTTGCGGAGGAATAGGTCCGGTGATGACTTGTCCGTATCCGTCGAGCACGGAGTCGACGATTGTCTGCTTGTCCACCGCCATGTCGAGCGCGTCGCGAACTTCGGAATATGCAAATACCGGCGCGACATTTTGATTGAAAAAGACGCCGAAGACGCGAGGAAGCGGAGCGAGTTGGACGCTACTGCTTGCCACGGACAATGTGGAAAACTCGTCCGGTGAAATGCCGTACATGCTCTCGATGTCACCGTTTTTGTATGCGCTGACAAGTGTGGTTTCGTCCGGATATGATTTGATGGTGATGTGTGTGATGTACGGTTCGCCGAGCGCGTATTTTTTAAACGCAGTCAGGTGGTATTCGGCGGGTAACCCGCTACCGGTGTATGTAATCGAGTTGATTTGATACGGTCCGCTTCCCACCGGTTTGGTGTTGTATTCACTGAACGGGAATTCGTCGTTCGTGGCTTTGCTCCACATGTGTTTCGGTAGAATGCCAAGTGTCATATTTTGGATGAATGGCGCGTATGGTTTCAAAAGTGTGAACTGTATGGTGTGCGAGTCGATTTTTGTCACCGTCACACCGCTCCAACTCGTCGCGCGCGGACTTTGCAGGTCGGGATC
>CAIXDB010000016.1 GCA_903918125.1 uncultured bacterium
CCGTCACCTTCCGTGACGGTTTTCTTTTTCTTGACTTTTTGACCGCTTTCGTGCTTTAATGGACTTTCTTTCTCCGCTACTTGCGGTTTTTGAATGTTTGAAAAGTAAAATTTCGTTGCTTGATTTTTTGAAACATCGCGCAGGAAATTAGAAAACAACGACGAGATGAAAAGAAGGCGCAGGCAGTGTTTGAGCGAAGCGTACTCGCGAGCGAGTTTGCCGGAGCACCGTCGTCGAGGAAGATTGTTTTCTTGATTGCCGAGCGAGAGCAAAATCGCACCAGCGATTTATGCGTGCTCTGAAAAACTCGCACCGAATACGCTATGATCGAAGTCAACAACGTCACAAAAACATACCAGACCGGCGACCTGTCGTTCCAAGCACTCAAAGGTGTCAGCTTCACTATCGCCGACGGCGAGTTCGTGGCGATCATGGGACCGTCCGGTTCCGGAAAGTCGACAATGATGCACATTCTCGGTGCGCTCGACACACCGACATCCGGCACATATTTTCTTGACGGCAAGGACATCTCAACATTTTCCGAAGACGAGCTCTCCGATATTCGCAAGGACAAAATCGGTTTCGTGTTTCAATCATTCAACTTGCTTCCGCGCACGACCGTGTTGCGCAATGTCGAACTGCCTTTGATTTACGCAGGCATCGGCGTTGACGCGCGCGCCGAGCGAGCGAAACAATCACTTATCGCTTCCGGCTTGGACGAACAATATTTCGGACACCTTTCCAACCAACTTTCCGGCGGGCAGATTCAGCGCGTGGCTATTGCGCGTGCGCTCGTGAACAACCCGTCGCTCATCCTGGCTGATGAGCCGACTGGAAATCTCGACACCAAAACGGGCGAGATCGTGCTCGGCACGTTTCAAAAATTAAACAAGGACCTCGGACGCACCATCGTATTGATTACTCATGAACCGGACATTGCCGAACACGCCGACCGTATTATCTTCATACGCGACGGGCAGATCGTGAGCGATGCAAAAACGCACACAAAAAGAAACATCGATTTGAAATTGTAGGACGCGAAAGTTGTAATACAAAACATGACCACCAAAGACTTGCTCGAAGAAACATACGCATCGCTCACCGGCAACCTCGTTCGCTCGGCTTTGACCATGCTCGGTATCGTCATCGGTATTTCATCGGTCATCGCCATGGTTGCCATCGGGCAAGGCGCTCAAGGTTCGATTCAGTCGAGCATTCAGTCGATCGGTGCGAACTTGATTGAGGTGTTACCGGGTGCACAGAGAACGCCGGGTGTACAAGTGAGCACCGGTCGCGGTACGGCACGTTCGCTCACACCGGCTGATGTCACGACAATTTCTACGCAGGTGGCGAACGTCACCGCCGTGGCACCGCAGATTTCCGGTCGGTATCAAGTTATCAGCACGCAAGGTACGAACACGAACGTGAGTGTTGTCGGTACGACATCGGCCTATCCGACTGTGCGCAACGTGCAGGTGAATGACGGCTCATTCATCACCGACGAAGAAAACACAAGTGTCGCCAAGGTGGCGGTTATCGGACCGACGGTCGTGACGGACTTGTTCGGTACGGACGGAAGCATCGAGCCGGTCGGTCAGGTTATCACCATCAAAGGCATCGAGTTCACCATCGTCGGTGTGACGGTGGCAAAAGGCGGTAACGGGTTTGGCAGTCAGGACGACATGGTTTTCGTGCCGTTATCATCCGCGGTACAATTTCTGGCAGGCGCCAACAATGACTTCATGTCCGAGATTGATATTCAAGCTGTCAATTCGTCGGCCATGACGCAGGTGCAAGCCGATGTGACGAGCACGCTTTTAGCAAAACACAACATTTCCGACCCGACGCAGGCGGACTTCAATATTTTAAATGAAGCGGATATCGTAGCGACGGCGTCGAGTGTGACTTCGACATTTACCACTCTTCTCGCTGCCGTCGCAGGTATCTCACTCGTGGTCGGCGGTATCGGTATCATGAACATGATGCTCACCACCGTGACCGAACGCACGCGCGAGATCGGTTTGCGCAAAGCAATCGGCGCCAAGAAGAGCGATATCAGCAAACAGTTTCTGGTCGAGGCAATCGCACTGACGTTCATCGGCGGTTTTGTCGGAGTGCTCCTCGGGTGCGCCATATCCTTTGGTGTGACATATTTCAAAGTATTGCAATCGTCCGTGTCCGTGTCGTCGATTTTGCTCGCCTTCGGAGTATCCGCGGCAATCGGCATCATCTTCGGATACTACCCGGCACGTCGCGCAGCAAGTTTAAATCCGATTGACGCGTTGAGGTATGAATAAAAAGGATGGGCATCATCCTTGCCATCTTTGCGAGGATGATGCCCATCCTTTTCAACTTATTATTAAAATTAGTAACATAAAAACATGATAAACAGAACAACAAAAATTATCGCGTGTGTGATTTTAATAGCAATTGCGTTTTATGGAGGAATGAAATACGGACAGAGCACGGCGTCGGCGGCAACGCTCGCTTCGCGTACCGCAGGCGCTAGCGCTTTTGCCGGTAGGGGAGGGCGTGCCGGAGCGGGTGCCACAGGCGGATTCACAACGGGACAAATCATTTCGACCGATGCGCAGAGCATCACACTCTCGCTTCCGACCGGCGGTTCAAAAATTATTTTCCTCTCGTCATCGACAACCGTCATGAAAACATCGACCGGCAGCGTCAGTGACTTGACCGTCGGCACAACCGTTTCCGCAACCGGCAGCACGAACGCGGACGGAAGCGTCACTGCGTCGTCAATCCAAATCCGCCCGGCAGGCAGTCCAGGCAC
>CAIXDB010000017.1 GCA_903918125.1 uncultured bacterium
ACATCCGGAGCATGAATCTCTTTCAGTTTTTTCAAACGGTTGTTTCGGTTTATCACACGTCGGTACAAGTCGTTGACATCTGATGTGGCGTAACGCCCGCCATCAAGCGGAACCATTGGGCGAAGTGCCGGCGGAATAACAGGAATGGAAGTCAAAAACATCCACTCTGGACGAATGCCGGAATGAATCATGGCAGCTATGGTGGAAATTCTCTTGTTGATTTTTCCGCTCTCCATGGCCCCGGCTTTTTCCAAATCTTTTTCCAATTGTTCAAGAAGTTTTTTCAGATCAATTTTCTTGAACAGATTATAAATAGCTTCCGCTCCGATACCAGCCTCAAACATTGAACCATATTTCATGGAGAAATTGTGGTATTGAACTTCGTCCAAGACCGCGCCTTCCTGAATGGATTGAATTTCATTTTTGGCGTTGAGTAACATTTCCTTGACCGCCTCAACAGTTTTTTCGTCCTGCAAAGATTTAACTTTGGCTTTGTATTCCGAGTCCAAATCTTTTAAATATCGTGTTCTGTCTTCTTCGGAAACTTTTGTGACAATGTAGCCGGCGAAGTAAACCACTTTTTCAATGTCCGATGTTGTAATGCCCAAAACCAATGAAATTCGAGATGGCATTGATTTCAAAAACCAGATGTGCGAGACAGGGGTAGCCAGCTCAATGTGTCCCATTCTTTCACGACGAACAATTGAACGGGTTATTTCCACTCCACATTTTTCACAGACGATTCCTTTGTAGCGAATGCCTCGATATTTTCCGCAATAGCATTCGTAATCTTTATCCGGTCCGAAAATTTTCTCGTCAAACAGGCCGGACTTTTCTGATCGCTGTGTTCGGTAGTTGATTGTTTCCGGTTTTGTCACTTCGCCGAATGACCACTCTTTGATGCGTTCAGGCGAAGCCAGTTTTAGCGCGATGGTCTCAAAGTCACTACTTGAATCTTTGTTTATTCTTGTTTTCATGTTTGTGATTTAGTTTAATTATTGAAACCATCTTTTAATAAATCTTTGGAACCTCTTTTGATCTGCACATCCAGAGCAAGTCCTCGCAAGTTGTTCAGAAGCACATTGAAAGAGGCCGGCGTGTTGAGCTGTGTGATTGGTTCGCCTTTGACAATGGCGTCAAAAGCAGCAGATCGTCCGGTGATGTCGTCTGACTTGATGGTCAAAATTTCTTGCAAAGTGTGAGCGGCACCGTGACCCAATAGCGCCCAAACTTCCATTTCTCCGAATCTCTGTCCACCGTTTTGCGCTTTTCCTCCGAGCGGTTGCTGAGTAATGAGTGAGTATGGTCCGATAGATCGCATATGGATTTTGTCTTCCACCATGTGATGCAGTTTCAAAATGTACATGTAACCGACAGCGATATCTTTTTCAAATTTTTCGCCTGTGCGTCCGTCGTAAAGCGGAATTTTTCCGGTTTCCGGGAAGCCGGCTTTTTGAAGTTCAGATTTTATTTCAGAATCGGTAGCTCCGACGAATGGTGGGACGATAGCTTGATAACCAAGTGTGTGAGCGGCCAGTCCGAGATGGATTTCCAAAATTTGTCCAAGGTTCATACGCGATGGCACACCAAGCGGTGTCAAAATGCCGTACACCGTAGGCAAGAAAGGTAAAATAAAACACTGACACGTAGAACCGGAAGAAGTACGGACAACAGAGAGCGGTGCGAATTGTGTGGACGGTTTAAACTCTACAACAC
>CAIXDB010000018.1 GCA_903918125.1 uncultured bacterium
CATACGTTTGCAGTTTCGGGCGTGTGTCGACGTCTGTTGACATAAGGATGACAGAATCGTTATTTGATTTGAAGACCACACTGACAAGGGCTTTCTCAACTTTTTTCCTGACCGTGTATTCAAACTCGATTGTAAAATTACGGTTGAGCGGTATCTGCGAATCTGCCACGCCGGCGTCATTTAAAACCGACACTCGGGTAATCTGCGCGTCGAGATGTTCTTTTGCCGGATATTGCACAACGGATTGCATGTTCTTGTTTGACTCCAGATATTTTTGAACCACTTCCTCCGTGTCGCCAATCATCTCTACCCGTCCTTTGTTCAGCAACACACACGTCTTGCACAAACTCTGTATCGCCGACATGTTGTGACTGACAAACAGAATTGTTCGGCCGGATTCCTGGGTGATTTCTTCCATTTTGCCGAGACATTTTTTCTGAAACTCGGCGTCGCCGACGGCCAGGACTTCGTCGATAATCAAAATGTCCGGTTCCATGTGCGCAGCCACGGCGAAAGCGAGGCGGACGTACATACCGCTCGAGTAGTGTTTGACCTGCGTGTCGAGAAATTTTTCCACGCCGGCGAAGGCGACGATTTCGTCAAATTTTTTGGCGATTTCTTTTCTGCCCATGCCCATGATCGCGCCGTTGAGAAAAATGTTTTCGCGACCGGTCAGCTCGGGGTGAAAGCCGGTGCCGACTTCGAGAAGCGATGTCACTTTGCCGTGAATGCGAATTTCTCCTTCTGTCGGCGGAGTGATTTGCGACAGGATTTTGAGCAAGGTCGACTTTCCCGAACCGTTCGCGCCGATGATGCCGAGGGTTTCGCCGGCTCGCACACTGAAGTTCACATCCTTCAACGCCCAAAACGTTTCCTGTTTTTCGATGCCCGCGACTTGTTTGGCCTTCTTTTTTAAAAATCGCAACGGATGTCGCAGTGTGTCCGCCAGAATATCGCGCAGGGTCAAATAGCTCGCCGTTTCATGGTGAAGCTTGTACGACTTGGATAACTTTTTGACTTCGATGATTGGTTTGTCGGAATTCATGGTGATGAAAAATTACACAATGTCTGCAAAATATCTCTCGGTTTTTTTGAACATGTAAAAACCGACGACGAACATGACTGATACGGCAACGAGCGAAATGGAAAGCAACAGCCAATTGACGGGCTCGGTGTGCAGGAGTGCTCCGCGCGCGCCTTTAATGACCGCGGTCATCGGGTTGATGGCAAGAATCCACGAATATTTGCCGGCGATGGATGGGGGATAAATGACCGGCGTGACGAACATGAGAATTTGAATGAAGTATGGCAGAATGTAGCGCACGTCGCGGTACTTGACGTTCAGCGATGCGAGCACCATGCCGCCGCCCATGGCTGCCAGAAATGAAATAAAGAGAAGCAACGGCATGAGCAGAAGTCCGCCGAGGCTGGGAATGAAACCGTAATAAAACATCAGTCCGATCAAAATGATCGACGCTACGAAAAAGTCGACGAACTGTACGATGGTTGTGGCAATCGGCAGAATGATGCGCGGAAAATAAATTTTGGTGATGATGGCGCGGTTGGCGATGAGCGAGTTGCTCGTGTCGGACAGTGAGCCCGAGAAAAATTGCCAGAACAGCAAACCGGTGTAGACGAAAATAGGGTAGGGAATATTGTCCGACGGCACTTTGATAAGCGCGCCGAAAAAGACGCTGAAAACGACCATCGACGTGAACGGCTGGATAATCGCCCAGGCCACACCGATGGCGGTTTGCTTGTAGCGCACCTTCAAGTCGCGCCAGACGAAGAAATACAGGAGTTCCTTGTAGTGCCAAATTTCGCGAATATCCTCGAAACTGAAGAGCTTTTTCGGCCGAATAATCGTTTCTTTGAGGGCTGAGGCGGTCTGTGACATATATGTGAAATTATAGCAGATGTCGAGCTTTTTTTCCAGGGTACGTTGCATATGATTTTGTGCTAGACTTTTTGCGACATGAAAAAAGTATTTGTTTCCGGATGCTACGACATACTCCATGCCGGACACGTCGAATTTTTCAAGCAGGCCAAAGCGCTCGGTGACCATCTCATCGTTTCTTTTGCCAGCGACGACGTGCTTTTGAAATACAAAGGCAGAAAGTCAGCCATGCCTGAGGCACACAAACGGCGACTTTTGGAATCGCTCAGCATGGTTGACGAGGTGGTGATGGGGGAAAACCTCGACGACCCGATTTTTGATTTTAAGGATGTGTTCGAGAAATGTGCGCCGGACATTTTGGTCTCGACGGCTGACGACACTCACGTCGCGGAGAAAAAAGCTTTTTGCAAAAAATACGGTGCGGTTTTTGTGCAATTGCCGAAGTCGCTTGACCTCGAGCCGATTTCTACGACCGACATTCGGCGACGACTGAACACTCCGCTCGAAATCAATCCGCGCGTCGACTTCGCCGGCGGGTGGCTCGACGTGCCGAAATTTTATCGGCGCGGTGCGTACATCGTCAACTGCACTATCGAACCAAAAGTCAGTTTGCATGATTGGCAGTACAAAAAAGGCGCAGGTCTCGGCGGGTCGGCGGCGCACTCCGTGCTCATGGGCAACAATTCCGTGGCGACGGAGCTCGATCTCGGTGTCGGTTGGCAGGATCCGGCGGTCATACTCGAAACCGGTTTGTGTGTCTGGCGGAGCGGCTCGCGACCGGTGCTTGAGATGAAAGTCAACCCGGATTTTTTGCAGGGCAAAATGGCACTGCTCTGGACCGGCACGGACCACAACACGCCGGAAGTCGCGCATCGCCGGCGAGATTACAAAAAAATAGCGGAGGCGGGACGGGTGGCGCACGATGCCGTACTCGGGAAAAATTTCAAAAAACTGTGCAGAGCGGTGAACATGTCGTACGCGGCACAACTCGGCGAGGGCATGAAAAAACTTCCGTCGCACGACGAGAGTGTTCGGAAATATTGCGGTGGCGGACACGGTGGGTATGCACTCTACATGTTTGAAACGAAAGTGGCACGCAACAAATTCCTGAAATTGCCCGACACACTTCTCATTGAGCCGTACATAAAAAGCTACTAGCGCTCTTTGACACTCTTTGTTATACTCAACATCATGAAAACCACAAAAAATATCTTGACCTACGCGGTCTTGGGCGGGTTGTTTCTTGTTCCTTTTATTTCCTTCATTATCGGCAACAACATGTTCTTTCCGTTCATCACCGGCAAGGGCTTTGCCTTTAGGATTCTAGTCGAACTTCTCTTTGGCGCCTACTTTTTCCTGGCGACTATCGAGCCGTCGTATCGACCGAAATGGTCGTGGATTACAAAATCCGTCGGCATTTTCGCGCTCGTCATTCTTGTAGCCGACCTTTTCAGTGCTAACGCGTACAAAAGTTTCTGGTCCAACTACGAGCGCATGGAAGGATACATCCTCATTTTCCACCTCGTACTCTATTATATAGTAGCGGCGAGTGTTCTGACGCGTGAAAAATGGAATTGGTTCTGGAATATTTCCATCGGCGCCAGTGTCATCATGTCCATCTACGGTATTCTCCAGCTCACGGGCAGGGTGGCTATCGACCAGGGTGGTGTGCGACTCGACGGCACCTTCGGCAACTCGGCGTATCTGGCAATCTATCTCGTCTTTAATATTTTCCTTTGTCTCTATATGCTCGTCCAAGCCGGTATGCCGACATGGCGCAAATGGATGTACGGCGTCATCGCGCTTGTCGAGGCCGGCGTGCTCTACTACACGGCGACGCGCGGTTCCATTCTCGGTCTGATCGGCGGTTTGATTCTCGCGGGATTGCTCGTGCTCTGGAAGGAACGCCAAAATAAACTCTTCCGCAAAATTTCCTACGGAATTCTCATCGCCGTGGTCGTGCTTGTCGGCGGTTTCTACGCCGTGCGCAACACACCGCTCGTGCAGAAAAGTCCGGTTTTGTCGCGTTTTGTGTTTACCTCGAGCGACATCGAAGCCGAAGGTCGCATCTACGTCTGGCCGATGGCTATCAAGGGTTTCCTTGAACGACCGATTCTCGGCTGGGGACAGGAAAGTTTCAACTTCGTGTTCAACAAATTCTACGATCCTCGCATGTACAATCAGGAGCAATGGTTTGACCGTGCGCATGACGTGGTGCTTGACTGGCTTGTTGCCGGCGGATTGCTCGGTTTCCTTGCCTACGTTTCGATGTACGTCGCCATGCTCTATTATATATGGCGCAAGCGCAGTCACATGACCGTCGAGGAAAAAAGTTTGCTGACCGGTCTTGTCGCGGCCTACATTTTCCACAACCTCTTCGTGTTTGACAATCTCGTGAGCTACATTCTCTTCTTCTCCGTGCTTGCCTTTGTCCATGTGGCAAGCAATACGAACCGCGATGGCATGCTCGATACCGAGGCTGTCGAAACGAAAGGCGCATTCCAGACCAAACGTTTTTCGCACGATGTCGAAGTGTATCTCATCGCTCCGCTCACGGTCATAGTCGTCTGTGCCGGCGTGTACTTCCTCAACGTGCCCGCCATCCAGGCCAACTTCACTCTGATACAAGCCATCAGTCCGCAACCGTCCGGCAACGTGGAGGACAATCTAGCGCTCTTCAAAAAAGCCTTCGCCTACAATTCATTCGGCAATTCCGAAGCGCTTGAGCAACTTGTCGAGATCAGCACGCAAATAGAAACCAGTCAGCAAGTGCCGGCCACGACCAAACAGGATTTCTACGATTTTACCGCGCAGCAAGTCGAGAAGAAATTGCACGATACGCCGACTGACTCGCGCTACCTGCTCTTCGCCGGAAGTTTCTACGACGCCTTCGGTCAGTACGACTTGGCCATTCCCGACTTGTTGAACGCCGTCAAATACTCTCCGGAAAAACAGACTATTTACTTTGAGCTCGGCAACGCGTACATCGGCAAGGGCGACTACACGGATGCATTTACCGTTTTGCAGAACGCCTACAATCTGGAGAAAGACAACCCGGATGCGCAAGTGATGTACGCCGTCGGTGCGATTTATACCAAAAACACCGCCGTGCTCAACTCGCTCTCGACCGTCATTTCGCAGAATACCGTTTTGACCGACAATCGATTCCTCCAAGCATATGCCGGTGTCGGAGATTTCCAGACGGTCATCGCCATTCTCTCGGC
>CAIXDB010000019.1 GCA_903918125.1 uncultured bacterium
ACATCGTGGACACACCGGGGCACTCCGATTTCGGCTCCGAGGTGGAACGCGTCTTGCGCTCAATCGATACTGTGCTCCTCGTCGTGGACGCCCAAGAAGGCCCGATGCCACAGACGCGTTTCGTGCTGAAAAAGTCACTCGAGCTCGGCTTGAAACCGATCGTGGTCATAAACAAAATAGACAAACAAGCCGCCCGACCTGAAGCGGTGCACGAAATGGTGCTCGAACTTTTCATGGATCTCGGAGCGAACGACGACCAACTCAACTTCACCACGCTGTACGCCATCGGTCGCGAGGGTGTGGCAAAACTCAACATGGCGGACGAGATGACAAACCTCGATCCGATTCTTGACGTGGTGTTGAAAGAAGTTCCGCCGGCAAACACACATCCGGAAGGACCGGGGCTCTTGCAAGTATTCAACCTCGCGTACGACAACTTTCTCGGACGCATGGCTATTTGTCGCATCTATCGCGGCACGTTGAAAAATAACGACCAGGTTTTTGTCAGTGAGCCGAACGGAAAAAATTTCAGTGGAAAAATCACCAAAATTTACACGTTTGAAGGAATGGCGAAAAAGGACGTGGCGGAAGCAACCTGCGGTGACATCGTCATGATTGCCGGACTGCCGGACATTTACATCGGCGACACCATTTCGACCGAAAAAGATTTCACGCCGATGCCATCCATTACCATCGACGAGCCAACCATCTCGCTCGAATTCATGGTGAACACATCGCCCTTTGCCGGACGCGAAGGCAAGTTCGTGACATCGCGCCAGATTCGCGAGCGTCTGGAAAAAGAGCTCGAGGTGAACGTCGGTTTGAAAGTGGATCTCGATGGCGACGACATGATTGTGTACGGTCGCGGAGAATTGCACATCGCGATACTTTTGGAAAATATGCGACGTGAAGGCTTCGAACTCCAAGTTTCGCAACCGCACGTCATCATCAAAGAAGTTGACGGCGAAAAAATGGAACCGTTCGAGGAAGTGGTTATAGACGTGCCGGACGAATTTGCGAGTTCGGTCATTTCGAAACTTACCGAGAAACGCGCACTGCTCATGAATGTCAAACAGGACCACAACGCCACAAACGCGCACCAGCGATTGATTTTCGAAGCACCGACACGCGGATTGCTCGGATATCGCGGACAATTCATCATCGACACAAAAGGCCTCGGTATTTTCTCGTCGCGATTTATCGGTTTTCGACCGTACGTCGGCGAGATTCGCAAGAGTCACCTCGGCGCGATGGTCTCGATGGAACAAGGCAAAGCACTCGCGTTTGCCCTCGACAACCTCCAACAGCGCGGTGTGCTCTACATCGAGCCGGGCACGGAAGTGTACCGCGGTATGGTTATCGGCAACGCCTCGAAGGGTGAGGATTTGTTCGTCAACCCGACCAAAGCCAAACAGCTCTCCAACATGCGTTCGTCCGGAAATGACGACTCGGTCTACCTCGCGGCGTCCATCAAACTCGACATCGAACGCGCCATGGAAATCATGGCTGACGACGAATACATCGAAATCACGCCGACGATCGTGCGATTGCGAAAAAAGGAGATGGCACGGAAAATTTAACAAATATAAGATGAACCCTCGGTATAAAACCGAGGGTTCTTTAAAAATTTTACCGAACAGAACTAAGCGGCACGACGATTGCGTCGCCAAGTGTCAAGACTTTCAGATGCAAGTCTCTGACTTTCCTTCGCGCGAACCACTCGCTCAAGCAAGGCGAGTACCTCTTTGGCAGTTTTGATGCCGAACATCTTGTGCCACGCCTCATGTTTTTCAATCTCAATGAGGAGGAGGTTGTCATCCGTATCTTTCCCACCTCTGCTCCGTGGAGTAAGGTGGTGGAAGTTTCTGCCATTGTACCGCTTTTTACGGCGATTACTTTTGCGAAACTTTTTTTCCCACTGGTCGCGTCTGTTCATCAATCATCTCCTGCGAGAAATTTAGCGATTCCTCCTTCATTGAACCACCATGTGGATTTTAATGCAAATCGGCGAGGGTGGTCGGGGTGGAAAAATTCCCCACGCGGGTGCGAAGGATGTGGTAGGTCGTGGCGGTGGTGTGAAAGGCACGAGCGATGTCGGACACGAATTGTCGGACGTAAAACCCGCCGGACACGTCGAGACGGACGGTGTCCAGAGCAAATTGCGTGTCGGACTGCTGTGCCAAAAACTTCTGCCAGCTCTCCATGATTTTTTCCTGACGAAAATCTCCGCGAACGAGGGCAATGTTCACCGCGATGTTTTTCAAAAGTTCCGCGCCGGTCATGAATTTCCGCGACACGTGTTCCGCCGAAAAAATTTCCACGTCGTGAGAAGGAATTTCGATATCGTGCAACTGTCCGAGTCGTGCCCATTCGATAAGCGAGCGTGTGACACGTTTGCCGTGCTCGTCCGTGCCCACAACCGTGCGCGACGAGTAGGCCGGATATTTCTGGGCAAACTTCCCCGTCAATTTTTCGATTTTTTGTTTGACCACATCCGCGTCGGGAAACGTCGGCGTCTCGTCGAGAATCTCGCGCGACAAATGATACAGTGATTCCTCAAGCGCCTCGCTCGGACGCGCAACCGACACAAGCCCCAGCACATCCGCCGTGTCCGTTTCCACGCCCCATAACATCTCAAACTCGTACGTCTTCGGCAAGTTCGTGAACGTTTCCTTTTCGGCGATGGCACTGCCCGACAACACGAGCAACAGACCCTCCGCCATCGGGTCGAGTCGCCCCGCGTATGTCATTGGCACCTGCGCGTATTCCGGATGTTGCGTCTTGAACCGCTCGACGCATTCGCGCGGAGTTTCGCCGAGGTTTTTGTACAGCACGAGCGTGTTTTGCGGGATGGTTTGTAAATCAGCCATATTTGGTTATACTATACTTATATGACGTCAAAATCAAAACTCTCGACCGAAAGCTACAAAGGTGTGCGCGACTTTTACCCGGAGGATATGTTTGTGGAAAATTTCATCTGGCGAGCCTGGCGCGACGTCGTCGAGTCTTTCGGCTATGTCGAATACGGCGCGTCAATTCTCGAACCTGCCGAGCTGTATCGCGTGAAATCCGGCGAGGAAATTGTGAACGAGCAAACGTACACCTTCATCGACCGTGGCGAGCGCGAGGTAACCTTGCGACCGGAAATGACACCGACCGTGGCGCGCATGATTGCCGGACGCGAGCACGACCTGACATTCCCCGTGCGATGGTATTCAATTCCTAACTTGTTTCGATACGAGAAACCCCAGCGCGGACGACTGCGCGAGCACTGGCAACTGAACGTGGACTTGTTCGGCGTGGACTCGACCGACGCGGACGCGGAAATCATTTCGGTGGCGCACGCCATCATGCGCAAACTCGGCGCAAGCGACGCGGACTTTGTGATAAAGCTGAACAGTCGAAAATTGATGCGGGATGTGTACGCACATTTCGCACTGACCGACGACCAAGCGTACAAAATGTCGAAAATTATCGACAAGAAACATAAAATTCCGGCTGAGACTTTTTTGGCCAGTGTGGGGGAAATCCTCGGCGACGCGGGTGTGTCGGAGAAGTTCGTCGCACTGCTTGCGTCAAATGAAAAACTGCTCGAGACGCTCGGTGCTGGTCAGGGCACACAAATCCCCGGAGGGGGCAATGAAAACGCCGCGGCACTCGTCGTGCTCATCGAGTCGCTCCAGAAATCCGGCATCACAAACATCGAGTTCGACCCGACACTGATGCGCGGCTTCGACTATTACACCGGCATGGTCTTCGAAGTCTTCGACACGCACCCGGACAACAATCGCTCCGTTTTCGGCGGCGGACGATACGACGACCTCCTCGATATTTTTGACGCACGCAAAGTGCCCGCCGTCGGTTTCGGCGCAGGCGACGTGACCGCACGTGATTTTCTCGAAACGCACAAGTTGCTGCCGACATACAAACCAACCACCGACGTGTACATCTGCACGCTCGGCACGGAGGTAGCCGAACACGCGCGAGCTCTGGCGGAAACGTTGCGGAAAGAAAAATTAAATGTCGCCCTCGACCTCTCCGGCAAAAAACTCGGCGACCAAATTAAAATCGCAAGCAAACAGTCGATCCCCTACGTTCTCGTCGTCGGCCCCGATGAAATCACCTCCGGCATCTATCCCTTGAAAAACCTCGCCGACGGCCTCGAGAAGAAAGTGAAAGTAGAGGAGATTGCGGGAGTTATAAATTCTATTAAATAGAAATGACTCCGATTTTACTCGGAGCCACTCACTTCGCACAGTACTTATGTGATTAATGTTGCCGTTTTGTGTACAGGGTCAAAGTTAATTTCCAGTCGCTCTCCTTCCTGACGTAAAGCAGCAATCATCGAACGCCACTTTCTGACAAAAGACTCATCCGCAAAAAAATTACTCAGTGACGTATCTGCAAACTGTACTGCTTTGCAGCCACATCTGAGAAAATTGATTCCCATCACCAGAACCCATACTTCAGGACTGGTAGTTACCGCTATCACAGGAATCTTGTCTGTACGACTTGTTACTGTCTGGT
>CAIXDB010000020.1 GCA_903918125.1 uncultured bacterium
ACGTATTCAGGCCCTCCTGCGTCGACCGAACGAAAGTGTGCCGACGGTGCTGACCATGCACGACATCATACTCAACCCCGCCAATCACACCGTCACAAAATCCGGCAAGGCGGTCAACTTGACGCTCAAAGAGTTTGTTCTCCTCGAGTATTTCATGTGCCATCCGAACGTGGTCATCAATCGCGAGGAGCTGTTGACACACTTGTGGGATTTCAATTATTCTTCCTTTAGCAATGTTGTAGACGTCCATGTCAAAAACCTCAGAAAAAAAATTGGCACTGCAAACGGCGCGGATGTATTGGAAACGATTCGCGGGGTGGGCTACCGATTTGTATAACACATATCGCAACGACAGTTTTTTGCGCGCGGAAGTGAACATCATCGCTCTCCAAATAGGATTTGCGATCATACTTTTGACAGCGGTTTCCATTTCATTCAATCACCTGTACGAAAATATTTTGGAAACGTTTATTTCAGGCATCACGGAAAGTTTAAAACAAAACCAAGTTGTCAACGGGCAACAAATTTTCAACTCCATTCAATTGGTCAAAACGAAAGATTTTTTCACATTTTTCAGCATCACCGTCGTCATCACTTTTGTGTTCGGATACATCGTCGCCAAAGTGACACTTCGTCCGGCGCGTGAAGCGTTCAAAACGCAGAAACGATTCATCAGCGATGTGGCGCACGAACTTCGCACACCGCTCACCATTATAAAAACAAACAGTGAAGTGACACTTTTGAACTCCACTCTCGACCTCGCTACGCGCGAGATTATCACGAGCAACATGGAAGAGTTGAATCGAGCGTCGGAGATTATAAACAACCTCCTGTCGCTTAACAGTATGACTCGTCCGGAACGAATGCAATTCAGCGATGTCAATCTCGGCGCAACCGTCGACTCCGTGCTCAAAAAAATGAAACAACTCGCAGAGAGAAAAAATATTTCCATCACCACAAAAAAACAGGAACCGACGGACGTCCTCGGCAACGTCACGGCACTCGAGCAAATCGTCGGCAACATTATTCGCAATGCCATCAATTACACGCAAGCCAACGGTCACATTGACGTGAGTATCGAACCGGACTACCGAGGCAACATCGTCTGCATGGTGCGCGACACCGGCATCGGTATCGCGCAGGAGGATTTGTTTCATATTTTTGAACCGTTTTATCGCGCCGAGGCATCGCGAAGTCGACAGTCCGGCTCAAGCGGTCTCGGATTAACCATCGTCAGCGAGCTCCTCAAAATTCACTCGGGGAAAATCGCCATTCGAAGTGAAGTCGGCAAGGGCACGCTCGTCATCGTCACACTTCCGCTCTCGAGAAACAGTGCGAAACCGCCGAAACCGTCGGAAAAATCGAATGAAATTTCGGTTGATTTTCTTGACACATCACGAAACAAACCGTCTCCTTTCTCATGATATTTTCATCGATGTTTTTGTAGTATTTGTCATTATCATTTAACGCACACACGCATGAAATATTTTACACACATACACAAGTCTGGCGTTGTGATGTTTATCGCTTCGTCTGTCGCGACGATCGGACTTTTTGTCGGAACCGCGTTCGCTTTCACACACCTCAACTCTGAAATGTCACTCGGCTCAAGCGGTACCGACGTGACTAACTTGCAAACATTTCTGGCGTCCGACCCGGCGATTTATCCGTCCGGTCTCGTCACCAGATATTACGGACCGCTCACTCAAGCGGCCGTCACGCAGTTTCAAGCACTGTACGGTTTGCAACAAGTGGGAAACGTCGGACCATTGACTCTGGCGCAACTCAACTCGCTCATTGATTCCGGTCAGGGCATCACCGGCTCGACGGGCACACAAGCTATGACCACGGACACCGCACCGACAATTGCAAATGTTTCCATCGGCACATCAACACCGCAAAGTGCAACGTTCTACTGGAGTACGAACGAACCGGCGCAAGCGAAAATATTTTACAGCACCAGTCCGCTCGTCATTTCCGAACCGCAAACCGACAAGACTGAACCGACCGTCACCGGTGGCAAC
>CAIXDB010000021.1 GCA_903918125.1 uncultured bacterium
GGTGGAGTAAGGTAAAAAATCTTTTCTCGTCTGCGCCGGCAAAATTTTTTCGGGAAATGTCGGAAACAGTCAGTATTGCCGAGTCGACGGTTGGTGGCGGATTGAACGAGCCGGGCAGAACGGTACGGACAAGTCGCGGAGTGCCGTACGCCTTGACGGAGAGCGACAGCAAACTTTCTTTCCCATCGCGGGCGACAATCCGCTCGGCAACTTCTTTTTGTATCAAAAGTGTCATCGTACTTGGTTGGTTCTCGGCTTCGAGAAATTGGCGAATGATAAGGCCGGTAATATAGTATGGAATATTTGCCACCAGTTTGTACGGTTCCGCAATCGTTGCGGTCATGCGACCACTGCTCGCTTCCAGCGGTCGCATTTCGAGCACGTCACCGTGAATAAGCGTCAGTTGTTTCTCGACAATTTCTTTTTCAAATATTTGGCGCAGTTCCGGCACGAGTGCGTCGTCTTTTTCCACCGCCACCACCTGCGCACCGGCGTCCAAAAGTCCGCGCGTCAAAATCCCCTTCCCCGGTCCGATTTCCAGCACCGTTTCGCCGGCAATAATATTCGATGCTGAAACAATATCCGCAATGATTTTGTGCGATGTCAGAAAATGTTGCCCGAGTGATTTTTTTGGTTTCAATTTTTTTAGTTTATAAATGCAAAATTCAATTCAAAAAGTAATACTCATCAGCGGTTTCTCGATGCGCACACCGCCGTACGTTTCGCGCTCGATGTATTTCGCCGGAATGTCCGACAAAAACTCCGACGGCGCGTTGACCTCCGTGTTTCCAAATATAGTCCGCGTCTCGGCATATGTCAAAAAAAGTTTTCTTTCTGCACGCGTCAGAGCGACGTAGAACAAGCGCCTCTCCTCCTCACTCTCTTCTTTTGTTTTTCTATCCTGCCCAAACCCGCTGTGCGGAAAAAGGTCCGCTTCGAGACCGCTGACAAAAACCGTGTCGAACTCCAGCCCCTTTGACGAATGCACGGTCATCAATTTCACACCGGTTTTCGGCTGGTCGAGCGTATCCTGGTCGGAAGCAAGCGCACTTTCCGTCAAAAATTTTTCTACGCCTTCCTCGGGTGGATAGTCGTCGTATTGTTTGGCGAGTGTCACGAGCTCCATCACGTTTTCCAGTCGGTCGGTATCTTCCTCTTTTCCCGACTCGTACATTTTTTCCATACCCGAATGCTGAATGATGAATTTCAAGGCATTGGAAATTTTTTCTGTCATCAGCTTTGTTCGAAACGCTCCCAACATCTCTCGCACCGAATGTATTTTTGCCACTGTTCCACTTGGCAGTTCGCCTTCCTTGCCTGCCAAAATTTTATCGAGCGTCACTTTGCCGATACCTCGTACTGGTGTGTTTATGATACGTACAAAGTCTGTGGTACTTTCGGGTGACAAGGATGCTTTGACGTAACTCAACACGTCTTTGATTTCTTTTCTCTCGAAAAATTTTGTGCCCAAGAGCTGGTACGGCACACCGTATGCCAGAAATGCTTCCTCGAGTACGCGCGATTGGAAGTTGGCACGATACAGCACGGCTATCTTGTCCGCCACCATCCCTTCGGTGATCAATCGTCCGCAGGTCATGGCAATGAAGTGTGCCTCGTCCGTTTCGTCGCGTCCGGAGAAAAGCGACAACATCTCCCCTTCCGCATTTTCGGTGAACAAATTCTTCGGTATGCGAAAATTATTTTTTTGAATTATTTCGTTTGCCACTGCCAGTATCGTTTTTGTCGAACGATAATTCTGTTCGAGAAAAAAAGTTTTTGCGCCAGGGTATGATTTTTCGAAATGAAGCATGTGCTTTATTTCAGACCCTCTCCATGAAAAAATATTTTGATCGGCATCGCCCACCGCACACACGTTTTTATATTTCATCGCGATTAATTCGACTATTTCATTCTGCACCTTGTTTGTGTCCTGGTACTCGTCAATGTGAATGTATCGAAATCGTTCCTGATATCGCCCAAGCACTTCCGGGTATTTTTCCAAAAGTTTCAAGGTTTTCAAGAGTAAATCATCAAAATCAAGGGCGTGTTCGCGAGTCAAAATTTCCTCGTACCGCGCCCAGGCTTTTTTTGTTATGTCCGAGGTGTAATCGTGCGCGTCGCGTTCGCGATATTCGCCGAAATCCACGCCCCGACCCTTCTCGCCGGAAATAATATGTCGCACGGTGTCCAAATGTTCCTTCGGCTCAACCCCGATGTACACAAGCGCATCTTTAAGCGCCTTTTTCGAGTCTGCGGTGTCAAAAATGGTGAAATGTCGCGGGAGTTTGAGCAACTCGGCATTTTCTTTTATCACGAGCACGCCGAGCGAGTGGAAGGTGCTGACAAACGGCATGCCTTGTCTGGAAAAACGCATCTCGCTGTCGCCCGCAAGCATGTCCCGCACGCGGTCGCGCATCTCCTTGGCCGCTTTGTTGGTGAAGGTGATGGCCAGAATCTGGCTCGCCGGTACGCCGGAGTTCATCAAGTGCAAAATCCTGTGCGTGATGGTTTTTGTCTTGCCTGCTCCCGCCCCGGCAACAATGAGCACCGGTCCTTCCGTCGCCAAAACTGCCTTTTTCTGCTCGGTATTCAGCGTTTCGAGGTAATTCATCCGAAAAAGTATACCACACATATCCACCTCTTCCATATTGACCGCGCCCCTCAAAGGTATATACTGAAATGGTACCGAACTCTCACAAATATCGCTCAACAAAGCCATATTTTCACGGAACGACAGAATAGTATTTAATCCACGCGTATTATAGGTTCACAAAAAGATCCGCATTCCCAGTCTGGTCTTAAAAGCACACGTCGAAAAGTAAGTCGTGTGGGATCCGATGGTAGTACGGTGAGCATATCGGCAGGCAAGAAATTGAACATTTTTCTCATTGTTTTTGCTTTTTTGTCGATTTCCATGCCTTTTACCGTCCACGCCGGCGTGTTTTCCTTTCTTTCCGGTTTGTTCGCGCCTTCTGCCGTGTCTGCCGACGTGAATCTTCCGAATTCTCAAAACATGGCGCTCCTTGAAGCGTCGCATTCTCCGAACCCGAGCCAGCCTTCTTCAAATTCAAACCTGGCTATTCTTGACGACACATCGCTCTCGCCGGAAACTCAACCTGTCGCCTCGATCGCCTCAACCACAAACATAAACAACGACCAAATTTCGCTGTACGTCGTGCATCCCGGTGATACGTTGCCCGCAATCGCACAAATGTTTGGCGTGTCGGTCAATACTATTGTGTGGGCGAACGACATCAAGGGTAATAAAGTGTCCGTTGGTGACAAGTTAGTCATTTTGCCTATTTCCGGGGTGCAATACACGGTTAAATCGGGCGATACACTGCTCTCGATTGCCAAAAAATACAAAGGTGATGTGGATGAAATCGCGGAGTTCAATGATCTCGCCATCGACGCCAAGCTTGCAGTTGGTCAGACGGTGATTATTCCCGACGGCGAAGTGTCAGCAAGTGAAAGTGGACCCGTTCAGCATTCAAGCGGAAGTGGTTCGAGTGGCAGTTCCGGTTCAAGCGGTTCACTTGTGTATGTTGCTCCGGGCGGTACGTCACCTTTGGCTTCAGGTGCATTGCCTGCTCCAGCCGGTTCGCCCGCTGTCGGTTCGCGCGGTTCAAACTCTCCGACAATTGTCGGCTACTACGAACGCCCGATTCTCGGCGGCGTCAAAACGCAAGGCATTCACGGACACAATGCAGTCGACCTTGCCTCGGCGTATGGCACACCGATCATGGCGGCAGCCGACGGTGAAGTCATCGTCTCGCGTGACTCCGGTTGGAACGGCGGATATGGCGAATATATTGTCATCAAACACGGCAATGGCACGGAAACTTTGTACGCTCACTTGAGCGAAACACTCGTCGATGTCGGCGACACGGTCACGCAAGGTCAAATCATCGCTCATATGGGTTCCACCGGTGACTCAACCGGCGATCATGTGCATTTCGAAATCCGCGGTGCGCCGAACCCATTCTAAAAATTTTTAAAATCCTTCGTATTTTTTCGGGCGGTATTGCAACGCTTCGAGAATATGATTTTCTTTCACATTTTCACTTCCATCCAAGTCTGCGATGGTGCGAGCGAGTTTAATTGTGCGGTGATACGCTCGCGCGGACAAATCCAGTTTTTTGGCGGACATGTTCAGAATTTCTTTGACTTTGTCGGACAGTTGGACATGCGCCACCAAATCCTTCGCCGACAGTTCCGCGTTCGTTTGTATGTTCAACCCGGCTTTTTTCCATCGGTCGGACTGAATTTTCCGCGCACGCTCCACTCGCGGTTTTATGTGTGCAGTTCCTTCGTGCTCGTCGCGCGCATCCGTCAGCTTTTCGTGCTCAACTTTTGACACTTCCACCCACAAGTCGATGCGGTCGACGATCGGTCCGGAAAGTTTGCGTTTGTATCGGTCGATGTCGTGCGCCGAGCAGGTGCATTCTTTGCCGACGATGCCATAATTTCCGCACGGACACGGGTTCATGGTGGCGATGAGACAGAAATGTGCCGGATATTTCACGCTTCCCTTTGCGCGCGAAATGGTGATGCACCTGTCCTCGAGCGGTTGTCGCAGAGTTTCCAGCACACGCGTGTCGAATTCCGGAAATTCGTCCATGAACAACACGCCTTTGTGTGCAAGCGTCACCTCGCCCGGAAACAAGTTTGCCCCGCCACCGACAAGTGAGACATACGACGCGGTGTGGTGTGGTGCGCGAAACGGCGGTTCCTCCACCAAACCTTCAGTGAGTAATCCGCCGATGGAATAAATCGATGTCACTTCGAGCATTTCGTCGAAGGATAGTGCTGGAAGAATGTGTCGAAATGCTCGTGCAAGCATCGTTTTGCCGGTGCCCGGCGGTCCGTACATAATGATGTTGTGTCCGCCGGCCGCGGCGATTTCCAACCCGCGCTTTGCAGACTCTTGACCTTTGACGTCGGCGAAATCCATAGCTATTTCTTTAGTTTGGAACTGCTTTTCTTTTCGGATATATGGTGTAATCTCAACGTGTTCAATCTTTTTTTCTTCATCTTTAAAATTTTTTGTATTGATGTGTTGCACAATTTGCAAAAGTGTTTCCGCACCGTACACGGCGATGCCAGCGATACTCGACGCTTCCTCGGCGTTTTGTATCGGCAGAAAAATTTCTGCAAACCCTTCTTTTTTGGCTTTTTGCGTGATCGGCAAGGCGCCTTTTATCGGTCTCAGTTCTCCGTCGAGCGAAAGTTCGCCGACGAACATTCTTTTTTTGGTTTCCGCTTTGATGTCTTCCGAAGCGATCAAATATCCGACGGCAATCGGCAAATCAAAAAGCGGTCCCTCTTTTTTGACATCCGCCGGTGCCAGAGAGACCACGATTTTTTGATTTTTATTTTTTGGCGATTTGAATCCGGAA
>CAIXDB010000022.1 GCA_903918125.1 uncultured bacterium
GTTTTGAAATCAAAGGTGAACTCGTCGGCTAGGTGTAATTTATACTTTTTTGGTGAAGCTGTCAAATATATAAAACAAAACCCCGTCCAGACAGGCTTGGGGGCCTTGTCTGAAACGGGGTGGGGCGGTGCTAACTAGCAGCGATTTCGTTCAGCTTCTTGATGATACTTTTTCGCCACCGAAGCGGTAACCAGTAGAACAGGTCACCGCCAATCAGATTGCCAGACAGCTCCTTCTGATATCGGTAGTAGGCATTCAGTTTCCTGTTGGCTCTAGCTAAGATTTCTTCCAGCTCTCCTATTTGCTTTTGAGCTGTTGAGAGGCTTTGCCCGAGCAACTCGGCTGTTTCTTCTGCTGTGGCTAGTTCTTTTTCAAGATCTACAATACGTTTTTCTTCAAAAGTCATGGGTTCCTCTCTTTTATTAATATGGCATATAAAATTTTGATAGTCAAATAAAAAATTGGAGTATATTTTAAATAAGAAAACCTCGCACCAGACGAGGATTGAGGTTTCCTGTTGGTGCGAGGTGTTAGCGTTGAAAGAGCGATTTGTACTGGACCCCTTTCATTAGACACTAACCTTGTTCTCTGTATTGTATATTTTTGAGATTTTTTCCGCAAATTGTATTGGCGACATTTTCAGTGCTGAATGTATTCTGGTGTGATTGTAGCGGTAGATGGTTTGATATATTTCATATACTAATTCACCGAGTGTTTTGAATCTAGCCGGATCGCCAAAATCAACTTTGAATTGCGAATGGAAAGATTCCTGATAGCCGTTCTCCCAAGGGCAGCCAGGAGCTGACCGAGAAATGAGTGTGCCGATGTTTGAGAGAGCTTCGATGAATATTTCCGAGTTGTATTCACTGCCATTGTCAGAGTGGAAAATCATCGGTCTCGGGTTGTTTTGGATGGCATTCATCAGAGCCGACAACACGAGCTGTACCGCGTGCGTGGTATACACTGCCACACCGACAATACGCCGAGTGTACAAATCCATGACAGTGGCGATGTAGACAACTTTTCCTTGGAAATTGAGATGGGTGAAATCTGCTGTCCAGATGTGGTTTGGGTATGCCGGATATGTGGTCATCAAGAGATTTGGATATATCACCCTGATATTCTTTGTTTTCTTCCATTTCTTGCCACGTCGTCTGTATGCTTTGATACCAAACATATTCATCACTCGCTTGACCGGTTTTCTGTTCATTTTTAGGTGCTGGGATATTCTGCGAGAACCGTATGATGGATTTTCTCGCAAGACTTCTTCGATTCGACATTTGAGCTGCCAATCTTTGTCAGGTTTTTTGGGACGATGATACAGTGATTGCCGAGACACACCGAGCTCTCTGGCCCTGAGAGTTTTAGTTGTCTCACTCTCCCGCATCATTTCTTTTTTTGGGTTTCGGAGAGCTTGAGAGTCATCTCTCCAACCAGTGTGTACAGTTGTGCGATCTCCCTTTTCAATTTGATATTTTCAGAGAGTGTTGGCTGACCTTCCACTTTCTTGGCAATCCAGCCGTATATAGTGCCTTCTGATATACCATGATCTCTAGCTACTTCCACTACTGATACACCATCGTTTTTGATTCTGTTAATTACTTGCTCCTTTAATTCAGGAGATGTTGCTTTTCCTTTCATATGTTTCTTGTATTAATTAATGTTGTTAATTATACAAGATTGGTGTCAAAAATTTGGGGTCCGGGCCACTTCTTAAAGTAAAACCGCCACCTCCAACCAGATGTTGGCCCAGTAATTCTTTTGGCCAACCTAGTTTATTTATATGTGAATTTCTTACTAACCATGGAGCTCCTATGTAGTCATATTCTAAAAACTCATCTGACCAAGCTTCTGGGTTTAATATAAATCCATCATATTGAATTAGAAGAACATATGATGTGTCTACGTATTGATCCAACTTTTCAATAA
>CAIXDB010000023.1 GCA_903918125.1 uncultured bacterium
AAAGCGAGCGACTTGCCGTTCGAGAGCGAAAACACGAGATGAATAAATTGATTGAACGGCTCCGACAAAAGTTTCTCGATGCTTTTCCACTTTTTTGTCAGTTCGTCCCATGCGTATTTGCCGTACAACAAATGCCCGGTCATTTTCATGTGAATGAGAATTGTTTTTCCGTGCGTGAGGTGTATCAGAACATTTTTCCCGCGTCGCTCGGCCGAGACAAACTTTTCGCCGACAACTTCGCGACGAAATTTTTCAAAATAATTTTTGTCCTTAATGTTGTCCGTGCGAGTGTGCGATGTGCGCAAAAAATAATCCGACCAGACGTCCGTCACAGTCAGTTTTTTCATTACTTCGTTCAAACCGCGAACGGTTGTTGTGACCTCGGGAAGTTCAGGCATGTTATTTGCTCAACTGTTTCAACGCACCGCGCACTTTTTCTTCCGTCGTCCCGACGGACTTTTTCAACGCTTCGCGAGCATCGCGTTCGGAGTAGCCGAGCGACTGGAGCGCGAGCAGTGCATCGACATCGCCGGAAAGGTTCGCACCGATTTCCTCGCCGGTCACACCGATTTTATCTTTCAACTCGAGCACGATTTTATCCGCCACTTTTTTGCCGATGCCGGAAATTTTGGTCAGGTGGCTCGTGTCGCCGGAAGAAATGGCTTGTCGCAGGTTCGAAAGGGAAGCGACCCCGAGAATGTTGCTTGCCGACTTCGGTCCGATGCCGGAAATGGTCAGAAGCAATTCAAAAAAATCCAATTCGTCCTTGGTGGCGAAACCGTACAAGTCGAGCGCGTTTTCCCGCACCGCGAGATATGTCCAAAAGCTGACAGGTTTGTTTTTGGTGACTGCTGGCAAAGCCCATGCAATGTCGGCAGCGGGACGGTTCGTATAAATTTTGTACCCGACACCGCCCACATCGAGCACGACGGAGCGCAGGTCGGAGTGAATTATAGTCCCGGTCAAATGTCCAATCATACCCGTATGATACCGCACATGACCGCCACACACTCATTGACATGTACGTGATTTTAGTATATATATGACTGCGGAGGATTTTTACATGTCACGTGTGTTAGAAGTTGTGGAAAGAGACAAAGGACCACTTGGTGAATTTTTGAAAAATGTTGGACAGGAGCTTGAAGTCGGTGAAAAGAAAGATGTCACCATCACTGTTCCAACCATGTCGTCTGTAGTAGCTCAAATTTCTGAAGTGAAACTGGCGGCGGAAGCGGTTGTTGTCACCGATCCGTTGTGGCAACAGGTGGGCGAGGATATCGTCGTCACGATCCCGTACAATGTGAATGAGAACACGATTTCGCGCATTGTTCGCCGAGACAGGCAACGTGCGTGGAAATTATGGAGAATCTTTAGCGACAAGAAACCGAGAATTCACAAAATCAACCCGATCCTCGAGGAAGAGATTCTCCTTAACGGTGAAATTCTTTTTGCTCGAGGAACCAAGTGTCGGCTCAAGTTTTTTGAGAAAAAAACTCTCTACATCAGCAAGGAAGAGTGTTTGAAGAAGTCGATCGCTGACGGTGCACTACAACTGGCTCGTCCGGAATGCTTCGCTATCTGGGACGTTGCCGGGCACTTGTTCCCTGTGAACACGAAAATCACCTTTTTTAGCGAAGCTTCTGTGGTAACGGAACATCGCGAAACAGAGGTGTTTAACGAAGAAGGGCACAAAACAGGCCAGGTTAAAAAAACCGAGACTCGATGGGTGCCACACTGCAAGGTGGTTCCGGTGTCCACCGAATCGGAATTTTTGACAACATTCGGAGTCACAAACTTTGATGGTGCGTATCTGAACGGTACATTCGCTGAGATGTGCATCATCTGTGTGTACAAAGTGGAGGAGTAGCATCTCCAGCTAATCGGGACCGAGCGTTAAAGCGTTTCGGTCCTGTTTTTTGTCAAAAATTTGTCTAACCAAGAATCCGCGCCACACTATTGCATTTCCTTACACATTCATATATAGTACGACACATGCCTATCACAACATCAGCCAAAAAAGCTCTCCGAGGTTCGCAGAAAAAGCGAGCATTTAATATGCGCAAAAAGGATGCGTTGAACAAAGCGGTCAAACAGGTCAAGAAACTCATCGCCGGCAAACAGGTCAAGGAAGCGCAAGCCATGATGCCGCAGGTGCAGAAAATCATCGACAAAGCGACAAAGACCGGCTACCTAAAGAAAAATACCGCCGCTAGAAAAAAATCGCGAATCGTGGCGATGATCGTCAAAGCGAAATAAATTTTAAAAAAGCAAAAGACCATCAGACCGATGGCTTTTTTGTTGATTTGTGATATTGTGTGAGTGTTCAATGTCCTCGTCGTTCAATGGATAAGACACCGGCCTGCGAAGCTGGAAATCACGGTTCGACTCCGTGCGAGGGCACAAAAATTTTTTAAAATCCCATTCGCACAAAAAGTTTTTCGAGGAGCGGTTCGCGATGCTCGACTTTCGGCAGGTGATACGAGAGGAATTCGTCGATGGCTTCCGGGTCGGTTTCTTCGATGAGAATATATATGTAGAGCGACAATTTCTTTTTCGATTTCAAAATAATTTTCGGATACGCGTCGCGCGTTTCAACCCAGTACGATTCGAGATCGTCGTACGAATGATACGTCTCACCGTCATGCACGCCGGTGGTAGTCAAGTCGATTTGCACGAGCAGCGGTTTGCGGGTGGCGTAAAGTGTCAGCGTGGCGACCGCGACGATTATCAAAATGGCGAAAATGACATCATTGAAAAGAATGGCGATGATGGCGAGCGAAAGCGTGACGATGCCGACAATCCAATACCAGTCGGAAGTTTTTTCCGTGTGAATATACTCCGGCGCAAACCAAGAAATTTGTTCCATGTGGAAAGTATATCATGAATTTTGACAAGAAAAGAGCGAGTGTTGTTTTGACGTGGAAAGTGATGTGGGTATATGATGATTAAAAATAACAAAAAACATAAACTATGAAAAAAGATTTCCAAGAATGGCATACGGAAAAAAGTGATTTGGATGAATACAAGGTGCGAGCATTTTTCCATGAGCGAGAAATATGGTTTACATCTCTCGGTGTGAACATCGGATTTGAACAAGATGGCAGAGGACAAAGGTTTTTACGACCGATTGCTGTGCTCAAAAAATTTAACAATGAAGTTTTGTGGGCTATTCCACTGACCAAAACTCAAAAGAAAGGGCAATACTATTTTTCGTTTCAGTTTGAGGGCGATATGAGCACAGCCATACTTTCCCAAATCAGGCTGATTGATGCTAAACGTTTGCAGTACAAAATAGGGGACATGTCAGAAAAAGATTTTGCACAACTAAAAACAAAAACTCACACAATTGCTTGCGTGAGTTTTTGTTGTTTATACCCCTTGCGGGGAGGGCCGAAGCCATTTGTACCAGTAGTATAGCAAGCCGGTTGTGAAAGTCAATGGTCTTGTGCAAATAAACCTTGCGTCACTGGCAAATGTTGGTATTTTCTGGTATAGTGCTAGGAGGCGCATAAAATATGATTTATTTTCTTTTGATATTGATAGTCATCACTCTAATTTTTGGTCGCGAAGCCGGACTGTGGGTGTTGGGTATATCTGGTGCTGGATTTTTAATTCTTGTTGGTTTAGCTATATATCATGGAAATCCTGAATTATTTTCAACTATAGAAGCAGTAGTAGGTGTAATTTTCTTGCTGGGATGGGCTGTTTATGGAATGTACGTAACATGTAGAGGTTTTAAAAGTGGCAAGTATACCATTAAAAAAATGTTACCTTATGTAATAGGAACAATCATATTTTTTATCGCTTTAACTCTTGGCTGTGCTGGTATATATTTCTTTTTAAAATGAACTCAATATTAGATTAGTATAAATTTATGAAATTAAACAAAAAAGAAAAGATTTTTTTAGAACTCGATGAAATTCAGCGAAAGACGTACGAGGAGTTAAAAAATTATATCCTCTATAAAAATATAGTAATTGGAGATAAAAAATTAAAAACTCTTCTTCAGAAATACGAAACAGCTTCCAAAAAATTTTGTGACTTTTTGGCTGAAAAAGAAGATAGTCACAACAAGCATCCAGAAACCGAGTGGGGCAGTCCTGTCGGAAAGGAAGTGTGGTAAAAGGGAGTTTCCCACAGGCGCTTTGTAATAAAGTATAGCACCTAGTGTATTATGAAGATATGACACCCACATCACAATATTTTCAGACTGTAAAAAACTATATTTTAAAACATAAAATTATCAGCGGCGTCGTTCTCATCATCATTTTGTATGGCGGGTACTGGATGTACGCTCGAGCGACGAACACCTCCGGTCAGACACGATATGTCACGGCAACCGTCGCTCGCGACACGGTTATCTCCACGGTCACCGGCACGGGACAAGTCTCAGCCTCGAACCAAATCAACGTCACTCCGCAGGCATCTGGCAACATCACGTACGTCGGTGTGACGGCCGGACAACACGTCAACGCGGGACAAACCATCGCCGATATCGACTCGACCTCCGCGCAAAAAACCGTTCGCAACGCCGAAGTGAGTTTGCAAAGTGCGCAGCTGTCTCTGCAAAAACTGCAAGAGCCGGCCACTCCGCTGACACTCAGTCAGACGCAGGATGCGCTCACGCAGGCACAAAGCAGCTTGCAAACAGCATACACAAACGCCGGAAGTTCAATCTCCAGCTCATTTTTGGATTTGCCGACGATCATGACCGGTTTGCAAAATATTTTGTATGGAAGCACGGTCTCAAAAAGCCAGGATAACATTTCGGCATACTACGACCTCATCAGTCCGTACGTGGCGACGAGTAGCAGTATTCGCGATGCCGTTGCGGCTAGCTACACCACCGCGCAGAGTTCATACAACACAAGTTTTTCTGATTACCAAATGTTCAGTCCGGCCGGCGCGGCAACATCGACCGTCTACA
>CAIXDB010000024.1 GCA_903918125.1 uncultured bacterium
ACCAAGCAATTAGCATCGCGCAGAAAGCGGGAAACTTGTCGCTGATGCTTTCGTTGCAAAAAGAAGAAAACGCGATGTAAATTCCATGTTCAAATATTTCGATAAAAACTTTTTCAAATTTCTCATCGGCTTCGTGGCCATTGTCGGCATCAGCTACCTTTTATTGGTCGTGGCGAATTTGTACCAAGCCGGACAATTACAGACCGCATCGACCGACACGTCGGTATCGCCGTAGGCGCCGAAGGACTATCGTGAAAAAATATTTTATTTTCCCCATACTTTTTTGTTTGCTCACTTCGGTCGCTTGTGCGAGCTCGATTTCAAGTTTTGTGTTTGTCACGTCACCACAAATAGTGTCGCCGAATGAGATTTCAAAAGCCATTACAGTCGAGTCACAAGATGCGACGGGCAGTGTCTCGCCGATTGCCGAAACGTACGATTTGGTGTTCACAACGTCATCTCCGACCGGTGAATTCGTGACGAGTACCGGCAAGAAACTTTCCACGACCACAACGATGCGCACGGGCACTGGCAATCGTACGGTGTACTACGAGGACAGCTCGCTCGGCAATTTTCTTTTGGCCGTGACGGCGACCGCGCGGACGAGTAAAGAAACATTTACAATCGCGCAACACATTATTGTGGCGAACCCCGCACAGGTCGTGCCGGTTGTTCCGACGGTGAAAACTCAAAAGTTATCGCCCACGCCGACCGTCCCTACCACTCAAAAAGTTGTCACAAGCGGAACGGTAGCGATGGCAACAACGACTGCGACGACAACCGCTTCCCAAACCGCCGACGTTTTGCAGGCCACTTTTGTCGCGCCGGTGCACACCGACTTTCTGCATCGCGTGTTCGCCTGGCCGATCGCCCTCTGCGACTCGATCTACCGCTTTTTCTTTGGCGAATAAAATGGTATACCTACGGTATTAACAAAACACATCATGAAAACAAAAACATATAACACGGAATGCGGAGGAAGGAAGCTCGAGGTGGAGTTCAACGATTTGACGGACCAGGCGCATGGTTCATGTTTCGTGCGATACGGCGACACGGTGGTGCTTGCCACGGCGGTTATGTTGAAGGAAGCAAAAGACAGCGCGGATTATTTTCCACTTTCTGTCGAGTTTGAGGAAAAATTCTATGCAACCGGCAAGATTCTCGGCTCGCGTTTTCAGAAAAGGGAAGGACGACCGACAGACGAAGCGATACTTTCCGGACGCATCGTTGACCGCACTATTCGTCCGCTTTTCGATTCGTGGATTCGCAATGACATCCAGGTAGTGGTGACCGTGCTCTCTATCGGCGAGGACGACCCGGATGTTTTGGCGGTGCTCGGCGCGTCGATTGCACTTGGCACGTCAAAAATTCCGTGGAACGGTCCGGTCTCGGCGGTGCGTATCGGCAAAAACGGCACGTTCGAAACGAACCCGACATACACGCAACGCAACACCGACTTGTACGAAATGGATTTGTTGGCGTGCGGGAAGGACGGAAATATAAACATGATTGAGATTGGGAGCAATGAAATTCCGGAAGCGGAGATTATGAAAGGCATGGAACTGGCACAAGCGGAACTGGCAAAACTGCAAGCGTTTCAAGAGAAAATTTTTGCCGATTTCAAACCGGAGAAGGTGAAGATTCCGAAACCGGAAGTCTCAGCACAAGTTGCTGCACTGTTTGAAGAAAAAATCGCGCCCATTTTTATGAAAAAAGTGTTTTCCAGAAACGCCGGCAAGGAAGATTTGTCGGAGCTTGTGACATTGTGGAATGAGGAAATAAAAGTGATCGAAGACGCGAAACAAAAAGGTTTGGCTAAGGATTTCTTGCAGGAGAAAATTGACGAGGCGATACACGACGAAATTATTGCGCACGGAAATCGTCCGGATGCGCGCGGTGTGGACGAGCTTCGACCTCTGTTTGCGAAAGCAGGTGGGTTGTCGAAAATTTTGCACGGCTCCGGTGTGTTCTATCGCGGAGGCACGCATGTCTTGTCGGTGTTGACACTCGGTGCGCCGGGCGACGCGCAACTTGTCGACACCATGGAAACGCAGGAAGGCGAAAAACATTTTATGTTACACTACAATTTTCCGCCATATTCCGTCGGTGAAGTTGGCAGAATGAGCGGGACAAACCGTCGCATGATCGGTCACGGCGCGCTTGCCGAAAAAGCCCTCGTGCCGGTTCTGCCGAAAAAGGAAATTTTCCCGTACACCATTCGTCTTGTTGCTGAGTCGATGGCGTCGAACGGCTCGACCTCGATGGCGTCCGTCTGTGCCGGCACGCTTGCGCTCATGGACGGCGGTGTGCCGATTGTGCGACCGGTTGCCGGCATTGCCTCGGGACTCATGATGCGCGATGAAAAACATTTCGTGGTACTAACAGATATTCAAGGACCGGAGGATCATCACGGTGATATGGATTTCAAAGTTGCCGGAACGGAGCGCGGTGTGACCGCGGTGCAAATGGATGTCAAAGTTGCCGGCATTCCGCTCCACATTTTAACCCTGGCATTTGAAAAAGCGCGACTGGCGCGACTGCAGATTTTGAAAGTGATGACCGCGGAAATTTCCGCACCGCGCGAACACATTTCGGAATTCGCTCCGCACATCGTCTCGATAAAAATCAAACCCGATCAAATCGGTTTGGTCATCGGTACCGGTGGAAAAACGATTAAAGAAATCAAGGAACATACCGGCGCGGAAATCGATATCGAGGATGACGGCACGGTCTATATCACCGGCAAAAAAGACGCCTGCGAACAAACCAAGAAAATCATCGAAGACATGACGCACGAATTTCTGGTGGGGGACAGAATGCGCGCCGAGGTGGTGAAAATCGCCGAGTTCGGAGCGTTTGTCAAAGTGAACGGCGGGACGGAAGGCCTCGTGCACATTTCCGAAATCGTTCCCCGACGTCTGCAAACCGTCGGCGAACTGCTTCACGTCGGCGACATTGTACCCGTGGTGCTCAAAGAAGTCGACGACCGCGGCCGTTTGAAATTCTCCATCAAAGATATTGATCCGACGTGGTTTGATAAGATAAAATAATTCTCGTTCTTGATCACTTCACTTTTTTGTAGTACGATAGTGGTATGAAAAATTATACGTTCAGAACAATAATAGAACCGGACGGCAAAGAATATCACGGGTATGTTCCTGCGCTTTCGGGATGTCACACCTGCGGTAAAACTATAGAAGAAACGAAGAAAAATCTTCGCGATGCTATTTCTTTATACCTCGAAAATATGAAAGAAAATAAAGAACGTATTCCTGTGGAAAACAGTTTGGAATCTTTTGAAACTGTGATGATTTCCAACGCTATTGCGTATGCCTAAATTACCGAACATCTCCGGCAAAAAACTCGTGCAGACTCTTGTCGGTGCGGGGTTTGTTTTAAAACGAAAATCCGGCAGTCATTTTATTATTGAACATGCTGATGGGAGAGTGACGACGGTTCCTATTCACGCGAACAAAGATTTGCCAAAGGGTACACTCAAAGCTATTTTAAGAGATATTGAAGTCACGGTTGAAGATTTGAAAAAACTGGTTTGATAAAATAGAAATATGACTAATGATGAATTGTTTAACAAGGTCAGAGATTTAAAACTGCCAGTGGGACAGTATGCAATATTTGGTAGCGGACCGATGGGTGTGCGTGGACTCAAGACGTGTCACGATATTGATATTATAGTGACAGAAGATTTATGGAATACATATAAAGCAAAGGGATGGGAAGTTCGAAATATGTCACATGGTAGCCGGTATCTTTTTAATGACGAAATTGAATTATGGAAAGATTGGAAACCTGGTGAGTGGGATATTCACAAATTGATTAAAGAAGCAGAAATAATTAATGGACTACCATTTGTAAAATTGGAAAAGGTGTTACAGTGGAAAAAATTAAGTGGTCGAGAAAAAGACTTGAAGGATATAGAAACAATCCAAAAATTTTTTGGTCGATATGGAAATACTCAAACTTGACTTTTTTTACGTCGTTCTAGTACAATATTGTCATGCCTGTGGGCGAAAGCCCCTTTTCGGCTAAGGAATACCTAAGAACCTATCCCAATAGCCCACACTGACACAAGATGATATACGAACATACCAGGTATATCTGCGACTGAAAATTCTTGTCTTTCTTGCACCATCGAATGAGCACATCTCTGAATCGGTTCATCCACGAGTGTGTACGTTCAACAACCCATCGCTTTGGTTTGTGTCGTTTCTTTTTCTTTGCATCAATCTCTTCACCTCGTGTTCGTATGTGTGGTATCCACCCCATCTCTTTCAACAATACTCTCACTTCTCGATAGTCATATCCTTTGTCGAGACACATACTTTTTCTCGTTGTCTTGGGAGGTGCGACACACCTCGGTATCGCTTCCAGTGTTTCTTTCAATAATTTAAAATCATTTTTGTTTGCTCCTGCTACAATACAGGCGAGTGGTATACCGTTCCTGTCAGTGGTTAATGACCGTTTTGTCCCTAATTTGGCTCTGTCTGTTGGATTTTTGCCTATTTTTTCCCCCACCGAGTGGTGCTTTGGTCATGGCTCCGTCAGTACTACAGAAACTCCAGTCAATGCCTTTCATCTCATCGTATTTTTTCAAACACTGTTCCCATATCTTTTTAAACGTTCCGTCATCTGTCCATTCTTGAAACCGTCGGTGTGCCACGCTCGAGGAACAAATACCAGTTACATTCAGTGCATTCCACTGACAACCAGTTTTTAATACGAAAAAAATGCCGTTCATGGCACTGTGGTCCGAGACTCGTTCTCGATGTCCCTTCATGGGATGTGTATCGATATGTTTCGGTATGAGTGATTGTATTTCATCCCACATGACATCTGGGATGATGAAGTGTTTGCGAGGTTTGTGTGTTTTCATATGACACAATTCTAGCATGAGGGGAAGCTATTGGGATAGGTTCTAAGCTGAAGGCAGGCATTACAAAGAATCCGCATTACGCGGATTTTTTGTTGCCTATAAATAAAAAGTTACATTTGACCACATTGCGCGTATTTCAAAGACATGTCATGCTGTATGAGTTCTTGCCGATGCAGGCATGGCAGGGAATGACCATATGGTGGAGGATACAGATAGGTGCCAGGGTCCTCCTTATGTGTAGAATTTGTACAACCACATGGTGTCGCTCCTGACACACGAGGCGCCGAGAGATTTGATCGGCGCCTTTTCCATTGACAAAAATCCAGTTTCGTATATTGTAGTGTCATAAGGTCAAAGACAGGTGGTGAGCGCAAGCTCTTAATTTCCGCCCGAGACGAAAACTATTTTCGACTCAGCCTTAGGTCGGTTACAAAAAGAGATTTAATCTCAATATATTATGGCATTATCAAAAGACAAAAAGTCAGAAATACTGACGAGGCTCAAGAAGATTGTGAACGATTCGACGTCGCTTGTGTTCATCAACTTTCACGCTCTGCCGGTGGCGGAGTCGGCGCAGATCCGCAAGGCTCTTCGCGCGAAGGGTGTCGGATACACTGTCGCGAAGAAAACGTTGACGCGAAAAGTTCTCGGCGAGGGAAAAATCGCGGGTGACATGCCGGAGATGCCCGGCGAGTTCGGTATCGTGTACGGGACCGACTTGCTCGACCCCGCGCACGAGACATATGAGTTCCAGAAAAAGTTTGATAAGAAATTGCAGATTGTCGGCGGTGTGTTCGAAGGTCGGTTTATGAACATGAGCGAAATGGTCGCGGTGGCTCAGATTCCGGGCATGAAGACTCTGCAGGCGCAGTTTGTGAATCTTATTAATTCGCCGATTAGTAGATTTGTTAGGGCACTCGATCAAATTGCCGTATCAAAAGAATAAAGTTAATTATTAATTACTAAAAATTATTATGGACGATACAAATGTAACAGCTCCGGTAGCGGAGGCAAAAGCGGAAACAAAAACAGCGGCGACACCTGCGAAATTCAAAGCGGTTGTCGAAGCGATTGAAAAAATGTCAGTGCTCGACTTGCATGAGCTCGTCAAACACCTCGAAGAGAAGTTTGGCGTCAGTGCGGCGGCTGTGGCAGTGGCAGCGCCGGCCGGCGGTGCGGCGGCTGTGGCGGAAGAGAAATCAACAATGAACGTTGAGTTGACCGACGGCGGTGCGACAAAAATTGCCGTCATCAAAGTGGTTAAGGAAGCGCTTGGTCTCGGATTGAAAGAAGCAAAGGATCTTGTCGACGCAGCTCCAAGCATGCTCAAAACGGATATGAAAAAAGAAGACGCGGAAGCTTTGAAGAAAAACCTCGAAGCAGCCGGCGCAAAGGTCACATTCAAATAAATTTTCTCACGGAAATTCAAAAAGTCGCATCGAAAGGTGCGATTTTTTGCTACGTTTGATGTAAAAGTCAACTGTCGCTTTTTCCGAGCGGTTGCACTATAATGCACTTGCTATGGAAGTCTTATCAAAACTATTCGGTTCCGAAACAAAGGTCAAAATGATGCGCTTGTTTCTGTTTAACCCCGATAAAGTGTTCGACGCCGGGCAAATCGCCGACCGAGTCAATGCGGATGTGTCGAAAGTGCGTCGCGAGCTCGGCAATCTCGAAAAAATGAACTTGGTCAAAACTCGCTCGGTGCACGGCAACGGCAAAAAAGGCTTTATTCTCGACCCGCAGTTTTCATACCTGACATCGCTCGAAAATTTTCTCATCAATGTCGAACCGCTCCAGCCGAAGGAGGTGGTCAAGCGCGTCGCCAAACTCGGCAGTATAAAACTCATCATCATTTCCGGCGTGTTCATGCAGGAGCCGGAAAGTCGTCTCGACCTGCTCGTGGTGGGCGACAATGTCAAGAAAGCGTCGTTTGAGCATGTGGTCAAGATTCTCGAATCCGAAATCGGCAAGGAGTTGCGCTACGCTTTTTTCACCACCGCCGACTTCCAATATCGTCTGAACATGTTCGACAAGCTCATCCGCGACGTTTTGGATTATCCCCACCGCAAGCTCATTAACAAACTTGGCAATATTTAGGTGTGATATACTATACAGGTCAGTGGTTTATTACTAATTTAAAAAATTATCATGGTTATAGATACATGGGGTCAAGTGTTGCAGAGTTCTTTTCAAGGACTATGGAACGGCATTATTTTATTCATTCCGAACCTGATCGTGGCGCTCGTCATCCTGCTCATCGGCTGGGCCATCGGCATGATTTTCGACAAAATCATTTCGAAATTCATGGAGAAAATCAAGTTTGACGAAGCGTTGAAAAAAGCCGGCTTCGAGGATATGGTCAAACGCGCGGGGCTCACGCTGAACTCCGGACATTTTCTCGGCGGGATTATCAAATATTTCGTCATCATCGTGTTTCTTATCGCAAGTTTTGATGTGCTCGGCTTGAGCCAGGTCACCGCGTTTCTCCAGCAAGTTGTCGTCGGTTTCTTGCCACAGCTCATCATTGCCGTGCTCATCCTGCTCGTCGGCGGAGTTGTCGGTGATGTCATTTCGCGTATCGTCACCGCATCCGCTCGCACCGCGTCGCTTTCGTCGGCAAACTTGCTCGGCACGGTGGC
>CAIXDB010000025.1 GCA_903918125.1 uncultured bacterium
CATGGTGCCGAGGGGCAGATTTGCACTGCCGACCTATTCCTCTTCAGGGAAGCGCTGCTACTAACTGAGCTACCTCGGCAATATTTTCCTAACCCACTCATTCTACTAAAAATTGGACTTTTTGCAATGTTTGCTATTGTACCTGTAGAGCATGAAATGCTATACTTAGCATATGAGAGTTTGTAAACTTTGCAATCATGAATTTAAGAGTTATCAGAGTCATTGTACCTCACGGTGCGGTTCATGTAACACAAAAATTCGACGCTTCCGAACCAAAGCATTTGCTATCGAATTTTTGGGTGGAAAATGCACAAAATGTGGTTTTCATGGAAACCAAGCGGCTCTGCAGTTTCATCATACAAAGGGAAAAGATTTTATGATAGGAAACGTGGCAAATAAAAGTTGGGAATCCATAAAATCAGAAATAAAAAAATGTATTTTACTCTGTGCCAACTGTCACATGATTGAACACAGCACGAAAAATGATAAAAAATTCCTCGAAGAGGCGCTGAATTACAAAGGTAGAAATCTGGAATTTCAAAAATTAAGTAAATAGTCAGGTATTATTTCCCCGCTTGTTTGACCGTGTTGAAAAAGTTGGTCATGCTGCCGAACTCGGCTTTCACGCTGGTGTATATATTTTGCGCCTCCGTCCAATACGGCTTGAGGAAATAAAACGCGCCGACGGCGATGCCGATGATGATAATCCAATAGATGATATTGAAAAAATGCCCCATGCGCATCGTGCGTTGAATGGAACGCAAAATATCGTTATTTTCCTCGGACAATGCAACGGAACGATGCAACAACTCCTTTTCCTCTGGGGTCATGTGTATAGTGTAGCAAATTCACGCAAAAAAGTGAAATTGCCTCATCTGCCTGTTACAACTTTTTAATAGCTTCCAAATACTCCTCTCGGTTAACTCCCAACACCCTTAAATTATTCAGAATAATAAATTCTGGCAAAGCCGTATCTCTCGGAAAAACAATCGGTCTCTTCAGTCCACCTTTTGTGTATATTCGATGATCCCCTTTCTGTCTTTTAAACACACAACCAACACTGAGAACAAATCTCTCAAATTCCTTCCAGTGAGTTGAACCTATGCGAGGCATAGAAGTTAGGCAAATGTGGGGATACTAACACCGATTGATTCGGAAGAAATGACTTTCGGCGGACTCCATTTTTTCTGCACTCGTCTCCAACCGAGCTCTGATAAGACGGCAGACAACGTACCCATTTCAATAATCTCCTCCAGAAAAATGCTGACAATTTCACTGAATTTTTTCTCAACATCTTTCTTTGATTTCCCTGAGGTAGATAAGTCAAACGCGGGAGAATACGCCACAAAGCGCTTGCCTTGCTTCATAATAGTGACTGGAACGTTGTATGAGATATGTTTGTTAATCATATAAACATGATACCAAATGCGGAGAAAAAAGTGAAATTGTGCCCTCGGCAGGAATTGAACCAACATCTATCCCTTAGGACGGGACTGTTCTATCCATTGAACTACGAGGGCTGGAAAAATATGTACCTGGTACTATTTTTCGAGGCCGAGCGAGTGGGCAAGTTTCGGCTTGTTGAACCCGACGACGACTTCATCGCCGACGACAATGACCGGCACGCCGAGCTGTCCGGACTTCTGCATCATCTCCGAACGCCTCGGCAAGTCACTCGCCACGTTGAATTCCTCGTACTGGATGCCGTTCTCCTTGAAATAGTCCTTGGCAAGCGCGCAAAAGTGGCAGGTCGGTGTCGAATAAATGGTCACTTTCTTTTGTTCTTTTTGTGTTGACATGATGTGTGATGTTAAAAAATAATAATGGTCGGATAAGTATACCAAATCCGCATATCAAAACAAATCCAAAAACTTTTGCCAGAGACTTTTCTGTGTGGTGGTGGCTTGGGTGGTCGAGGATGAATCGTCTACCACGATCACCATATTTTCATCCGGTTTTGCCACGTTGAACTTCGAGCGAATCTCGGCATCCACGCCTTGTGAGGTCTGCAAACGCGCAACTTCCGCCTCCAATTCGCCTTTACGAGCGGTCAATTCGCTCACCTGCCCTTGCGCCAAGCGCTCGAGCCCTTCACTTTCGCGTTGTTTCTGATACACCATCCACACCGAGCGGATTGACAGCAACACAAGCACACCGAGAATGACAAGCGTCACTCGACTGTACGCCACGCTGCGCACCTTGCGTTTTTGCTGAAAATCGAGCATGATAGATACATAATACTACAAAGCCATGAATATGCTATTCCACAAGAAAAATCAGAAAAAAATCCAGGTTATTTGGACGGTCATTTGCATCATCATCATCGTCAGTATGATACTGCTCTACATGCCATCGCTGTTCCGCTAATTCCTCATCATTTTTAAAAACACATCTTGCGGAATGTTCACTGTTCCGCGAGCTTTCATTTTTTTCTTGCCTTTTTTCTGTTTTTCGCGCAGTTTCATTTTGCGAGTGATGTCTCCGCCGTACATGTGCTGAGTGACATCCTTGCTGAATGCCGAAACGGTACGCGAGGAAATGATCCGTCCGAGCGCTTTGGCTTGAATTTTCAGAACGAACATTTGGCGCGGCAGAAGCCCGTGCAGTTTCTCCACCGCTTTTTCCGCTTCGTCCTCGACGGTCCGACGCGAAACAACACGCGAGAATGCTGGCAAGACTTCGTCCGCCACGAGGATGTCCATGCGTACCACGTCCGCCGTTCGCATACCCTCGATTTCGTATGAAAGCGAGGCGAAACCGGCCGTAACACTTTTTAGCGTGTCGAAAAAGTTTCGCATGAGCTCGCGCAACGGCATGCGCAGATGCAATCGCGTACGATCCTCGCCGAAATTTTCCGAGTTGCCGATCTCCGCTTCATGCTCGTAGAGAATCTGCATGATGTTCGAGAGATACAAAAGCGGTGTGATGATAACCACCGAAACCCACGGCTCGCGAATTTCTGAAAGCAAGGCTTCGTCCGGAAACTGGGCAGGCGAATAAATCGTTTCGGTTTTGTGTTTGTCAGTTCCCTGCCCGATTTTGTATGTCACTTCGTAGGTGATGGTCGGCATAGTCACCACGAGGTCAAGGTTGAATTCGCGATGCAAACGCTCGGTGATTATCTCGAGGTGCAACATGCCGAGAAACCCGCAGCGAAACCCGCGACCAAGCGAGCCGGAGGACTCCTCCTCGTACGTGTACGACGAGTCAGAGAGTTTCAACTTGCCGAGCGCTTGTTTGAGAATGATAAAATCATCCTGGCTTTCCGGGTAGATAGACGCCCACACCACCGGTCGCGGAGACATGTAGCCGGGCAACGGCGGGAGCGTGTCGGAAAGCGACGCCACCGTGTCTCCGACCGAGGCGATACCCGGCTGTTTGATACCAGTCACGATGTAGCCGATTTCGCCCACGCCGAGCGACTCGACGGGACGTTCATCGGGCGCAAAAATACCAACCTCGATTGCTGTGAATTTGTTGTTTGCAATTTTGAAAATGAGCGGAGTGTTGCGAGTGACGGTTCCCTCCATGACGCGAATGAACACAATCACGCCGCGATGTGTCGAGTATTTGAAATCAAAAATAAGTCCGCGAAAATTGCTTTTTTTGTCACCTGTGTCCACGACTGTCAGCGGATTTTTGTCTGGACTGGGAATGCGACGGACGATTTCGTCGAGGAGCTCACGCACACCTTCGCCTGTTTTGCCGGACACTTCCAGAATGTCGCTTTCGTCACATTCCAGCAACTTCACAATTTCCTGCTTCACTTCGCCGACACGCGCCAGTGGCGAGTCGATTTTTGAAACGACAGGGATGATTGAGCGTCCCGCTGCCGATGTTGCGTTGCCTTTGGCAGCAGCCGTTTGAGACTCTGACCACTTGTCCTGTTGTCCCGCTTCCCGCGCCATGCCGAGTGTGGTCAGTGTTTGCGCCTGCACACCCTGTGTGGCATCGACGAGCAAAATCGAACCTTCAACTGCCTTGAGCGCACGCGACACCTCGTACGAAAAGTCGATATGTCCCGGCGTGTCGATGAGATTCAAGATGTAGTCCTCGCCTTCAAAGGAATACTTCATACGCACCGGCTGCATTTTGATGGTAATCCCCCGCTCGCGTTCGAGTTCCATCGAGTCGAGCACCTGCGCCTGCATTTTGCGCTTCTCGATAGTGTGCGTCAGCTCGAGCATGCGGTCCGCGAGTGTGGACTTCCCGTGATCGACATGCGCCATAATACTGAAATTTCTTATATTTTTAATCATCTGTTTTTTCTTTTTAGTTTGTATTCTTTGTGTGCACGAGTAGATATTCTCAAAAGAGCTTGGGCAGAAATCATTCTGTTATGCTTATCTTTCACAACAGCGTGTATTTTCTTTTTTGTACAAACAGTGTGAATTGACTTCATACATTCATTATATTACAGACAGATAGTATACAACAAAAGAGAGGTTGTCGGAAATCCAGACAACCTCAACACACTTCGTCTACTCCAACCACTCAACCGGATAGTCCTCAATGCAAATACCAAGTTCTGCCACAATTTGTCTTTCCCAAACTGCACCCCGAGAACTCTGCCAGTCTGGCAGAAACAAGGTTTTTTTAATGTGGCCGGATATGAATATCCTTTTATAAAATACCTCAAGAATATCCATGCAATACTCTGTTGAGCGACTTTCATCAAAACCGACGATGCGAATAATGGCATTCTGAAACGGGAGCTGGTTAAACACCATTAGTCCGTGTTCGCAAGCTCTGCTAATTGCTCGCTCGAAACGAGCCATATTTTTTCTAAAATCACCGAGTCCTCCGGTTGACATTGGACCACAGATTTGAACTACAGGATGTCCGTTTGTATCCATCCGAGCCAAAATTGTTGTTGCTATGTCGGCAGCTTCTTCAAGTGTAGAGATGTGTTCTAACGCTTTTCGTTCTTTTTCTGTCCACGGATTGTACATGCGATTCCTTCCGTTTTCTATCTTACATAATGTTGAAAGAAATACAACTTCTACACCACCTCGGCGTCGGGACCGAGGACTTTGGCGCGCCAGATTTTTTTGTGAAGTGTTGCCCAGATTTCCGACAGTTCGCGCGAATTAAGTAGATACAGCACGACAATACCGACGGCGATGCCGACGACACCGGAACAAAAACCTTGGAGGAAAATGCCGACCACAGTGTTGATATTGAACACGTGATCAAACACATTGAGACAAAGATAGGCGACGTAGCCCATGATGAGCGAAGAGGAAACGGTCTCGAACAACACGCGCAACACCTTTGGCGAGTATGTCGGATACTCGCGACCGAAACCGACCCAATGCGCAATCATGTTTATAACCGTGCCAATGGAGTAGCCGAGTGGCAACATGAGCACGACGGTACCGGAAATGCCGGACACTTTGAGGAGCGACTCGGAGAAATTCTGGAAAAATAAATTGTGTTGAAACACATGCACGAGAAAATACGAAATGAGCACTGTGACGACGGCGCAGATGACATTCACAACCAAAGGTAGTGTCGTTTGTCCGCGAGAATAGTAGGCGCGCACGAACAGTCCCATCATGTTTTGAGCGATGAGCGACACAATAAACAATGCCAGCGCGGCCGCGGTCAAGCGCGTGTCGTTCCAGTTGAACTGTCCGGCACCGAGCAGTGTGCGCACGATCTGCGCGCGCAAAACAACGAACATAACGGAGATTGGAATGGACCAGAAAATCATATGACGCGACGAGGATATCATGTGGTCGAGAAATTCCTCGTGACTGCCTTTGCTATAGAGCCGTGCCAGAACAGGAAAAGCGGCGGAAGCATACGA
>CAIXDB010000026.1 GCA_903918125.1 uncultured bacterium
CAACCGGCTCCGACACACCGAAAAGATTGACGCGTCGCTCAATAACATCGCGAAGAGACGACATTGCGTCCGCCACATCGCCACCTTTCACCTGCGAAATGTCAGCTTTGTAGACAAGCTCTGTTCCGCCGTTTAGGTCGAGACCAAGTTTAAATGCGTATTGCTGGAAATGTGTGCCTACCTGCGATGCATAGACAAAGTATCCGATCAATCCGAGTGCGATTAAAAGGAAAACCGAAAGTATTCTGTGTTTTGCCATATGGGTTTCAGTATAACGATTTCGAACTTTTTTGCAAATCTTCAAACTCCCCTTCGCGAGACGAGTTCACGGATGGTTTTCAGCGCAATTTTGATGTCGAGCCAGAAACTGCGGTTTTTTATATAGAACAAATCGTACGAAAGTTTGGTTTTGGTTTGGTCGTAGTCGGTTGCGAACTTTGGCGGAGTTTTTTGGTACAGTTGTGCCCAGCCGGACAGACCCGGTTTGATGAGATGACGCACGTTGTAGAAAGAAATTTCTTTTTCGTAGAGCGCCACGAGGTTCGGCAATTCCGGTCGCGGGCCGATAAGCGAAAGATCGCCGCGAAGAACGTTCCAGAGTTGCGGAAGTTCATCAATGCGAGAGTTGCGCAAAAATTTCCCGACGCGAGTAATTTTCTGCGCGCGCCCAGCATCTCCTTCCCCGCCGTCGTTCACCGACATGGTGCGGAATTTCAAAATGCCGATGGTGTGGTCACTTTGACCGACACGTTCCTGGCGAATGAATATGTCCTTGCCATCATCGAGTGTGATCGCCAACCAGACGAACGGATACACAATGAGTGAAATAAGGCCAAGAATAAGGCTTAAAATGATGTCGAAGAGACGCTTCAGAAAGTCGTATGTAAATTTCGGCGAGACGGAAATGTTTTCCAGAAACCACGAATACGTCACGAGAGAGAGCGGAATGCGGTCGAAAATGTCCTCGTAGATGCGGTGCGAGTCGATAAAGCGCACTTTGGAGAAAATCAGATTGTATAGATGTGGTAAAAGCGGCGTGACGTTTTCGTGCGAAAAATCCACCACGATTATTTTGATATTGTTTTCGTACAGCGGTGTGATGATGTCGCCTTGAATGTCGATGGCATCGATATCGCGCACATCGACGGACGAAATAAATTTCAAATCGTAGCGGTTGTTGCCGTTCACTTCGTCAAAGAGCTCACGCATTTCATCGCCAGAGCCGATAAGCAGTGCCGGCTGTCGCTCGCGCGTGCCGAGAAAGGACATGCCGTACAAACGCCAGAGCAAAATGCAGACAAAAGAAACGGCGAGATAAATAAACAAAATCGTTTTTGGCGCAATGCCGAAATACGGAATGAGATAAAAGAATACGATGGCGAAGAGACTGTTGGCGACTTGGGCGTTGAAAATGACGGACGGCAGTTTGCTTTTCAGTATGAGCGTGTGTTTTTCATACAAGCCGGCGATGAAAAAAACGAACACCCACAATATAAAAAGATACGAAAACGGCACAAGGAGCGTCACAAAATGCTCCTGCGTCGGCACGCTTCCGTAACGAATACACAGCGTCACCCACAGTGAAAAAATGAAGAAAAAAATGTCGCCGAAAAAGAGTATGACGGCTTCTTTTTTGCTGAGACTGCTCATGAAAATAAGATGGAAAACAAGAAAATTATATGCTAAAATAAGTCAATATGCAAGGAGCCGACGGCCAACCGAAAAAAATAAAAGTGCTCTACATGATAACCAAAGGCGTGTGGGGCGGTGCCGCGGAGTATGTCTACACGCTCGCCAGGTCCCTACCGCGTGAGACGTACGACGTCGCGGTGCTCTGCGGTGAAGGCAAAGCGTTGCCGGATAGGTTGGAGAAGGCGGGCATTCGCGTGTACAGTTTGCCGACACTCATGCGCGACATTTCCGTTACGCAAGAAATAAAAAACTTTTTTGCGCTGGTTAAAATCATACGACTGTTGAAACCGGATGTGTTGCACCTGAACAGCCCGAAGGCCGGCGGGCTGGTCGCGCTAGCCGGACGACTGGCGTTTGTTCCGCACATTATATATACCGCGCACGGATGGACGTTCAACGAGAAGAGAAATTCCGTGGCGAAAGGCGTGATATTTTTTGTGTCGTGGCTCACGGTGAAACTGGCACACAAAACCATCGTCATCGCAGAACGCGAGAAAAAACAAGCCCTTGCCATGCCGTTTGTCAACCCGCGCAAAATCATTCTCATTCAAAACGGCATCGGCGCGTTTGAAACATACACAAAAACGGAAAGTCGGGAAAAACTTGTGAAGAAAATGGATGTATCAATCGCGCACAAAACACTCTGGCTCGGAACAATCGCCGAACTGCATCGCAACAAAGGCCTCGAATACGCCATCGAGGCGCTCGCCCACCTGACCGTGCCGTTTGTGTATTTCATTTTTGGCGAAGGCGAGGAGAGAAAAAAATTGGAAGCACTGATTGTGCAACATAACTTGCAGAAAAAAGTTTTCTTGCTTGGCTTTGTTCCGGACGTACAAAAATTCTTGTCAGCATTTGATATTTTTTTGTTGCCGTCCGTCAAAGAAGGCTTGCCGTATGCCGTGCTTGAAGCCGGCCTCGCCGGACTGCCCGTCGTGGCAAGCAAAGTCGGCGGCATTCCGGACATTATTGACAACGGCGAAACCGGCATCCTCGTCACGCCCGCTCGTCCCGGCGAAATCACTCGCGCCGTCGAATATCTCATCCAAAACCCCGACACGCGCAAAACATACGGCAAACATTTGAAAGAAAAGGTGCACAAAAATTTCAGCGTGGAGGAGATGGTGAAGAAAACGGTGGAATTATATAAAGTGTAAAAAAACAAACGAGACATTTCCATCACCAGAATAGTTTTCTGGTGAAAACTTTCTTCCCGCTCGTCGCTCAAGAAAATAATCTCCTCGGCGTGTGCCACGCACGCCTGTGTCGTTATTTTCTAAGCTCCTGCGCGATGTGCCGGAAATGTCTCGTTTGTTTTTTACACTCCCACCATCTCGTTTTGGGCAGACTCCTTGTGCACCGGGCGGGCGTAGCGGTTCATGCCGACGAGTATGCCGAGGCCGAAAAATTCGGTCAGCAGGTGCGAACCGCC
>CAIXDB010000027.1 GCA_903918125.1 uncultured bacterium
AATGGGCGGTGAACATTCAAGCGCTGTCCGGATCGCCGGCGAATCTCGCTGTGTACACGGCGCTCATACCGCGCGACGGGAAAATAATGGGCATGTCGCTTGACCATGGCGGGCATTTGACGCATGGACACAAAGCGTCGCTCACCGGCAAATGGTGGAAGCAGGTGGCGTACGGCGTGGATCGTGTGACGGAGATTTTGAATTACGACGAAATCGAAAAAATTGCCGTGCACGAAAAGCCGGACGTGATTGTCGCCGGCTATACGGCGTATTCGCGCGTGGTGGACTGGAAAAAGTTTCGCGAGATAGCCGATGCCTGCGAAGCACTGCTCATGGTGGATATGTCGCACGTTGCCGGACTGGTTGCAGGCGAGGCATACCCGTCGCCGTTTCCGTACGCGGATGTGGTCACAACGACGACACACAAAACGCTCCGCGGTCCGCGAGCGGCGCTCATTTTTTCGCATATCGACGAGCGCGGCATGCCCGCAAAAATAGACAAGGCGGTCTTCCCAGGCTTGCAAGGTGGTCCGCACATGAACACGATCGGCGCGGTAGCGGTGGCTTTGCACGAAGCGGATACGAAAACGTTCAAAACGTACGCGCGACAGGTGGTCAAAAATGCCGTGGTGCTCGCATTTGAATTGCAAAAGCTCGGTTGGCGCATCGTTTCCGGTGGAACGGACTCGCATCTCCTGCTCGTTGACACGTGGATGCAAGGCACGGGACTGTCCGGCAAGCAGGCAAGCGACGCGCTCGAACAGGCGGGGATTATCGTCAACAAAAACACCATTCCTTTCGACACGCGCTCGCCAGTCGACCCGTCGGGAATTCGTCTCGGCACGGCTGCGGAAACGACACGCGGAAAAAAAGAAAAAGACATGATTAAAATTGCCCGGAACATCGACGAAGTGTTACGAGTACAGATGATTGCAAATGGTCCACGAAAAGAAATGTTGAAAGAAAATAAAGACGGAACGAAGAAGTTGCCGGTCACAGGCACACAATAAATTTAAAAAGATGATTGCGAACGGAAAAGAAATTGCCGGAAAAATGGAAGCAGAGTTGCTCGCGAAGTTTTCGGCGATGTTGCAAAACGGTGTGCAGAAAAAAGTGTGTTTTGTACTTTTTCGCGATGACGCGGGCAGTCGACAGTTCATCGCGCGAAAGTCACGTGTGGCGGAGCGATTGGGGATTATGGCAGACACTCTCGAACGCACGGACGTTGTGACGACCGAGGATTGTCTGCACGTGCTTACAGATGTTGCGGCGCAAAAATACCATGGTGTGGTGGTGCAGTTGCCGTTACCAACCGGAGTTGATGCACAACAGGTGTTGAATGCTGTACCGGAGGGGCAGGACGTCGACGTGCTTGGTGACGATGCAAAAAAAGCGTACAAAAATTCCATTCAAAAAATTCCACCCGTGGCACGTGCGGTGCAGGAAATTTTGCGCTATTACAACATCACCTTCAATAACAAAAAAATTTTGATTATTGGAAAAGGTAAACTCGTCGGCGAGCCGGTTGCGACCATGTTCTTGCGATTGAACATTCCGTATGACATTATCGATATCACCACACCGGAGTCAGAACGCCTTGCCCGCATCGCTTCCGCGGACATTATCATTTCCGGTGTCGGTTCTCCACATTTTATCAAACCCAACATGGTCAAATCAGGCGTGGTACTCATCGATGCCGGCACGAGCGAGTCCGCCGGAAAGCTTGTCGGCGACATTGACCCTGCCTGCGCCGAACGCGCGTCACTCTTCACCCCTGTCCCCGGCGGCGTCGGTCCGGTGACGGTGGTCAGTTTGTTCGCAAATTTGATATGAAAAAGCACATTTCGTACACTTGACAAAATTAAATATCGGATTAGTGTTTTGTGTAGTTGTATACCGAAAT
>CAIXDB010000028.1 GCA_903918125.1 uncultured bacterium
GAATCTTTTTCGAAATTTGACTTCCGCTTTCTCCATTGTACTACTATGTTCCATACCTTTCAAATGCAATAAACCGTGGATAAGTAAAAAAACGATGAAATTGTCGTACTCGCGGTCAAATTTTTTCATTTCGCGACGTGCAACGGCTGGCGTGATGAAAATTTCCCCTGAATTTTGCGTAAGAGGGAAACTCAAAATGTTTGTTGGATTATTTTTTCCGCGATACTTGAAATTCAGCGTGCGCGACGTTGCATTACCGACAAAAACCAAACTCAACTCGTATTTTTTTCCAAGCACTGCGTTTTTTATATCAACAAAAGACACGCGGGGAAGCGTGCTTTTGGTTTTGTTCGTAATGGTGAAATTCTCGTCCGTCATATATTACAGACACTCCGTGTCTGCTGGATTTACTTTTTTCCGCGCGGTGTGTACTCCGACATTTTGCCCATTTTGATGAGCTCGGCGACCTCATCTCGGCGCTTGAGCACCTTGAGCGTTTTCTTTTTCTTGACGTACTTCGATGCCTTGCGAGTTGAGTAGCGAATACTGCGAACTCTCGGCAAAATACCCGCGCCCTGAACCCGCTTGGTAAATCGGCGAATCAAATTGACGTTATTTTCATTGCCCGTCTTGACGACTTCTGCGTTTATCATATGCTCGAAATCCTATCACAGTAGGGGATTTTGTGCAAACCCTCCCGAGGCTCCATTGAGCCACATTTCACAATGTATTGACAAAAAGTCAATATAGGTTTAGAATAATGGGTAGGAGATTAGAATGATTACAGCCCAAAAGTTTTTGATGAACCGCGTTGATTTGAATGGCGGGATGTGTACTGCGGCTCGAGTCGCTAACCGTGTACTGATACACCTAGGGTCTGAAGAAATCATACTTCAGCACTGTAGCGAAATTTATCTCGAAGAGTTTTTTACAGAACTTTTTGAACGTGAGGCGCAAATACCTCTGTCTAATCATGGTCTCGAAAGATTGACCACGTTACGTGATACGATGACTGTAACGGCGTTCATTCGAAGCCAAAAGTAAACCCATTCGCCAAGTAACAGGATTCCTGTCTGCTTCGGCGGATGGGTTTTTCTGTATTCAAAATCACCACTAAAAAATCTCGTCTCGCACCATCCGAATCGCGAGACCGCGCAGGCCTCGAGCATGGTCTTGTCAATGACCTCGTGCAACAGAGGCTCTTGACAAGTCGAGGCCGAGCACAAAGCAAGCCATTCGCTGGAATGGCTTGCGGTCTCGAGAGGCGGATGGTCGAGAAAGAGATTTTGTTACGACAACTTACGAAGAAAATCCGCCAACTGGTGCAGAAAGACCGTTTCTTGTTCGCGCGTCACAACATGTCGCACGACAATCGAGTTCTCAATCGCCTCCTTCTGCCCGATTATCAACACATGCGTCGCATGCATATACTCCGCGCCATTCAACTGCCCCGTGATTTTATCCTTCGTGAGCGAGTGATACACAGGAATGTGCTCAAGCCGCAACATCTCCACCACATTGAGCGCTTTGAGCTTGGCGGTCTCGCCGAGCTGAACGAGATAAAAGCGCGGTTTTTTGATATTTTTGACAATCACTTTTTTGGCAGGCACGGCGGACTTTTTCACCATGATGGTCATGCCGATCGACGGAATTTCTTTTTTTGCGCCGATTTTCTTGGCGAGATAGTTGTAACGGTAGCCGTACGCGAGCACCGTGTCCTTGCTCACATCGTGAATCTCGAACACCGTGTGCGCGCCGTACAACTTGTTTGAGAATAAGTTCGATTTGATTTTGTAGTTGATATTGAACACTTCCATGTACTCGAGCACTTCCTTGAAATGCGCTTTGGAGAGTTCCGACAGCGCGCCGAGGGTTTGCGGAAGTCTGTGGCAGAATTCCTCCGTGTCCGGCGAAAAATCTCTGACCACCGAATAGCAATTTTTCTTGTACTCGTCGCGAACTTTTTTCGGTAGGTTAGACCCATGCTTGCGGAAGTACGCGCCGAGCTCGCGTTCATATTTGCCGATTGACTCGCGGTCACCGATCGAGTTCACGTCGACGCACACATCCGTGTAGCCGAGGTCGGCCAGTATTGCCAGCGTTGCTTTCAGGATCAGCGCTTCACTTTCCGGTTTGGTCGTGCCCATGATTTCGAGCCCGTACATTTCCTCGGACGGTTTTTTGCGCAAGGGGTTGCCAGGCAAGGGTTTTTTGTAATGAATCATGACCGGCTGGCTGACGTTTTGCAGAGTTTCTGCATACCAGCGCGTCAGAGCAATTTTTTCGCACGCGTCGTCGTAGTAGTCAAAATTTTTAAACTGCTTGGCGAGTGTCAGGTCGCTCGGGTTCACGTGCGGAGGTTGCACAACGGTAAATCCGTAATGCACCGCGACTTCACCCACTTTGTCGCATTCGACGGCGAGGTATGAATTTTCTTTCGGGATATTTATTTTTGCCATGGTGGTTTAATTTCAATGCGTGCCTTTGGTGTCGTCGCCTGGCAGGAAACCGATTTCGGAAAGTGGCAGGAGACGGAGAAGCGGTCGGCCAATGATGTCCTTGCGCGGAAGAATACCCCACGAGCGCGAATCATACGAGACAGGACGATTGTCGCCCATGACGAAATATTGGTCGGGACCAAGTGTGACGGTGAAGTTATCCGCTTGAGTAAATGTGAGATAGGATTCGTCGAGTGGAAAACTCGTGCAAAAGTTGGTTTTGGTTACTGAGCCGGCATTTGGACAATAACTAATGGTCACCGCGCCATTTTTCACTGTGACCGTGTCGCCGGGCAAGCCGATGACGCGTTTGATCAAGTCCATCGACGGGTCGGTCGGGAATTTGAAAATGACGATGGAGTTTCTCTGTGGATTGCCGATTTCGTACGAGATTTTGTCGACGATGAGATAGTCACCGGTGGCAAACGTCGGGTTCATCGATGGTCCGTCAACAATGTATGGTTCGGCGATGTAGATGCGAAACGGCAACACAATGCACACGGCAATGAGCAGAAAAATAATTATTTCTTGGAGGAGTGATTTCCACGTGGAAGGTTGCGAAGGAACGGGCGCCGGTTGCGCAGGAGAATTTGTTTCGTCGTTCATGTGTGTAAGTATACAGGTGATGTATGTTTGACA